>JALOPN010000245.1 GCA_025453875.1 Gemmatimonadaceae bacterium
GTCGCAACACGGGACTGCACAGCTATCGCAGCATCGTGTTCAAGAACTTCCCGCGCACCGGCGTGCCGCGCGTCTTCAACGGGTGGTCGGAGTATCAGAACGTCGTGGAGACGCTTGTGCAGACGCGCAGCATCCCCGATGGATCGAAGATCTGGTGGGATGTGCGTCCGCACCATCTGTATCCGACGCTCGAGTTCCGCATCTGCGACGTCAACACGCGGGTGGACGAAGCGATCTGCGTGGCGGCACTGCTGCAGGCGGTGGTGGCGAAGATGTGGAAGTTGCGTCGGGACAACATGACGTTCCGGGTGTACCCCGCCGATCTCATCGAGGAGAACAAGTGGCGCGCCGTGCGTTGGGGGCTCGGCGGCAAACTCATCGACTTCGGCAAGCGACGCGAACTGCCCGCGCCCGAGGCGGTGCGCGAGCTCATCGAGTGGTTCCTCGACGATGTGCTCGATGAACTGGGGACGCGCAAGGAAGTGGAGTACGCGTTTCACATCCTGCAGCACGGCTCGAGCGCGCAGCGGCAGCTCGCGACCTACGCGCGCACCGGCGATCTGCGGGCCGTGGTGGACCAGCTCATTCGCGAAACGGCGGAGGGGGTGTGTGAACCCAACATCGGGCCGGCGCTCGATTCGCAGCAGGCGCCGCTGACGGCGGCACGGCCGGGGACGATCACGCTCCCCGGTGGCATGGGCGCGGTGTCGGCACCCGCCGGGCCGGTCGATGTCTCCACCAGCGGAGGCGCGACCGCCGGCTGAGCCGTCGGGACCCGGGTGGCCGAGAGCGGCGTGGGGCGTGGGGTTCAAGTTGTGCGGTGCGTGCGTCGACACTCTCCCACACTCCCCGCACCACCTCCCGCCTCCGTTCTCCTGCCGTCCTCGTATGCGCTTTCGCTCGCTTCGAACCCAGCTTGGGCTGGCGTTTCTCGGCGTCACCGTGGTCTCCGCCGGCGCCGCCTTCGTTCCTCTGCTCTCGCTGCACGACGCGCAGGCGCGATTCGCGTCCGTTTTCGCCGATCGCGTCGTACCGCTCCATCAGCTGGCCACCATCACACAACGGCTCGACGCGGTTGAGGAAGTCCTCGACGCGGCGAGCGCGTCGTCGGCGTCGCCCGTCGAACCGGTGGTCGGGGCGCATCTGGCGGTGGTGGACAGCATCTGGAGCGCGTACCTCGCCACGTATCTGGTGCCGGATGAAGCGCGATTGGTGGATTCGATTCGCGCGCCGCTACCGGCACTCCTCGCGATGGGTCGTGAAACGGCCCGAGCGATCGACGCCGGTGACGGCGAGGCGAGCGCCCGGGGCGTCGCTGCATATCGTGCGGCGTTCGCCAGCGCCGAGCCCGTGCTGCAGGCGCTGCTGTCACTGCAGGTGCCCGTCGCCAAGGGCGAGTTCGACGCGGTCGCCCTCTCCGTGGACAAGGCCGAGCAGCGGAGTCTGCTGGTCATCGCGGCGTGTGTGCTGCTGGCGCTCGTCGCGGCGACGAGTCTCGCGCGTGGCTTGTCGCTTGCGGCCGCGCAGCTGCAGGCGCTCGCCACCGGCGTGAGTACGCACGGTATCGCGGCGGTGCGCCGCGGCCTCGAGGCGCTGGCGCAGGGCGACATGTCGCAAGCGGTGCGTGTGAGCGTCGAGCCGGTCGCGGTCACGCGACAGGACGAACTTGGTCGACTCACCGAGACGATGAATCGCATGGTGGCCGATCTGGGTGATGCCGTCTCGGCGTACGGCACCACGCGCGACAGCGTGCAGGGGCTCGCCAATGCGGTGAGCTCACTCGGACAGTCGATGGCGGCGGGCGATCTGGCAGCGCGGTCGGACAGCGCGCGCTTTGCGGGGACCTATCGTGACGCACTCGACGCCGTGAACACCGCGCTCGATGATGTCGTGAATCCGATGGTTGCGACGGTGACGACGCTGCGCGCGACCGTTGCACGGCTGGACGCTGGTGATCTCACCACGCGACCCGATACCTCGGGCACCGGCTCGCACGCCGAGGTGCTCGAGGAGCTGGGTGCGGCCATCGCCACGCTCGATCGCACGATTGGCGAGGTGCAGGCGGGCGCGCTGCAGGTCGGATCGGCGAGCGCGCAGATCGCTGAGGCCGCCGAGCATGTGTCGCAGTCGGCGGCACAGCAGGCGGCGGGGCTCGAGGAAATCTCGGCGAGCTCGATCGAGCTGCGTGCCGCGAGCGAGGAAATCGCGTCGCGCACGACGCTCGCCAACGAGGCGGCGGACGCCGTGGGATCGGCGACGCGCGCCGGCAGCGCCGAACTGAACGCGTTGGCGGCAGCGCTCACGGAGATGCGCGAACGCGCCGAAGCGACGTCGCGCGTGGTGCGCGCGATCGACGAGATCGCGTTCCAGACCAACATCCTGTCCCTCAATGCGGCGGTCGAGGCCGCGCGCGCCGGCGATGCGGGACGTGGCTTCGCGGTCGTTGCCGACGAGGTGCGCGCGCTGGCGATGCGGGCGGCTGACGCGGCGCAGCAGGCGACGACGTTGCTCGATGCGAATGTGGAGGCAGTCGCGCACGGCGCGGCGGTGGGCGCGCGCGCACTCGATGGGCTGCAGGGGGTGGATGCGTCGGTGCAGTCGTTGCTCGACTCGCTGCAGGCGGTCGCCCAGCGCACCGCGATCCAGCAGCGCCACGTCCGCGAAATCTCCGACGCGATCGAGTCGCTGAGCACCTTCACACAGCGCACGGCGGCGAGCGCCGAGGAATCGGCGGCCGCCGGCGAGGAGCTGCGTGCCCAGGCGGCCACTCTGGAGGCGCTGACGTCGCAGTTCGTGATTGCCGGTGGCGGGGCGAGTGCCGCAGCCCCTCGGCGTTCGACGCCGTCCGCACGACGGACACCATTGGCGCGCCGCACGACGTCGCGCGACCTCGTCAGCGTGGGGTGAAGCTCTCGAACGGCGCGTCGGGAAACGGCGTGAGCGCGAAGGGGGCGAGCAGCGGATGTGCGACGGGCTCCGGGAAGTCGCGCACGTCGTAGAGCGTGGGCGTCTCGAGGCGCCCACGCACCACCGAGCGCAGTGAAACACGCGGCACGCCGTCGTCGCCGCCCAGGGTGACGGCGTGATGCGTACTCACGCGTCCGGTGCGACGGTGCGTGAGTGTGATCACGATGGGCGCGTCGTCGTCGGAACCGTCGTCGCGGTGCACGTCGAAGGCGCCCACGCGCGTCGGGATGGCCGGCGCTGGCTCGCCGCGGCGCAGGGCCACACGATGCGCGGCCGCGAGTGCCGCCACACCCGCGGCAACGCGTGCCTCCACGCTGCGGTGCGGCAGCGCGCCGCGCACGAAGAGATCGGCCGCCGTACCGGCACGCGGATCGTTGCTGCGGGCCTCACCCAGTCGGTCGAGCAGGCCACTTTCGAGGCGTGACGCGCGTCCACTGAGTTCGAGCACGCGCGCCGCG
>JALOPN010000246.1 GCA_025453875.1 Gemmatimonadaceae bacterium
GGCAAACAGATCTTCCACCGTCTCGATCCGGGCAGCGGGGAAGGTCGCCACGCCAATGCTGGTGGTGAGCCGAATCGGTTCCTCGCCGGGACGGGCCGCGAACGGTCGCGCCTTCACGGCCGCGCGCACGCGTTCGGCGAACCGGTCGGCGCCGGCGTCATCGGTCTCGGGGAGCATGATGACGAACTCTTCCCCGCCGTATCGCGCCACGAGATCGTTCTCACGCACCAGTTCGCGCAGCACTTCGGCCATGTCGCGCAGCACGTCGTCGCCGATGAGATGGCCCCACGTGTCGTTGATCCGCTTGAAGTGATCCAGATCGACCATCAGTAGCGCAAGCGACGAATCGTAGCGCAACGCGCGCTCCATCTCGGCCGTGATGCGCTCGGTGAGGGCGCGTCGATTGAGGAGCTGCGTGAGCGGATCGGTCTGCGCGAGTTGCTCCAGTCGCGCGTTGTCGGCCATGGTGTGCTCGACCATGCGCGCGCGCTGAATCACGGCGACGGCGGCCGTGACCACCGCCTGCGCAAACTCGAGATCGGCTGGTCCGAAGGAATCCTGGGTGCGTGTGCGTCGCACGAGGAACACACCGTACGCACCGCGATCGACGGTGAAGGGCAACGCGATGACCGAGCGGATCTCGACCTCGAGTCCCTCGAGATTCCACAGCTGACGCACACCTTCGTACAGCGGATGCGACGCCACGTCTTCGACGAGGACCGGCTGCCCCGTCTCGAGCGCGGCCTGCAGTTCGGGGTAGCGATCGAGCCGCACGTCGAGGTTGTTGACCTTGGGATTCTCCACTGCGGCCACAACCTGCGCGGTGCGCGAACCGGGCGACGCGAGAATGACCGAGCAGTGCGACACGCCGAGCGCGCGCGCCGCACGACCCACAAGCAGCTGGTACAACTCGGTCACCGACAGATCGAGCGTGACTTCGTGCAGGATGTCCACGAGCTTGCGACGACTCTCGGAATCCTCCTGCGCCTGCGCCAGCGCCGCTTCCGTCCGCTGCAAGGCATCGCGCGTCGATCGCACGATCGCGCTGTGACGCAGGTGCGCCTGCACACGCGCGACGAGTTCCTTGGGTCGGTACGGCTTCCGCACGAAGTCGACGGCACCGAGGCCGAGTGCGCGCACCGCTGCTTCTTCCGGCGGCAGCGCCGACAGCACGAGCACCGGCAGATCGACGCGTTCGGGATCGCTCTTGAGCCGTTCGAGCAGCGCGTACCCTTCCGTGTCCGGCAGCGCGAGATCGAGCACGAGCAGATCGGGTCGCCGCTGGTCGAGCGCCGCGAGGCATTCCTCGCCGGATCGGGCCGGCATCACCTCGAAGCCGCTCTCCTCCAGCAACCAGGTCACCGATTCCAGGACCGACGGATCATCGTCGGTGACCAGGATGCGCATTCTCGGCATCAGCGGTGTGACGGGACGGACGGATCCGGCCCCTGATCGGCTACCAGCGCGGCGAGGCCGTCCCACTCGATGTTGCCACCACTCAGCACCGCCACGATGGGACCGTCGCTCGCGACCTTGTCCTCGAGCACGGCCGCGAGCGTGATGGCGCCGCTCGGTTCAACGGCGAGCTTCTGGCGGTCGAGCAGGTAGCGCATGGTGCACTTGATCGCCCCATCGCCCACCTGCACCACGTCGTCGACCAGGGCCGAGAGATGATCCCAGTTGCGATCGCCGAGGCGAACGCCGAGCAGCCCGTCGGCCAGCGAGTGCGTGCCGTCGAGGGTGACCGGACCACCGGCCGCGAGCGCCCGGGAGAGCTTGGGGGCGCCGGCCGGCTCGACGCAGACCACCCGCACGGACGGCTTGCGCGCCTTCACGGCTGCCGCCACGCCAGACGCGAGCCCACCGCCTCCCACCGGCACGACGACCGTCGCGACGTCGGGCAGGTCATCGACAATCTCCAGCCCGGCGGTGCCCTGCCCGGCAATGATCAGATCGTCGTCGAACGGTGGGACCACCACGGCGCCCGTGAGCGCCGCGAGTTCGTTGGCGCGCGCGATGCGCTCGAGGGTCGTGGTGCCCACCAGCTCCACCGTCGCGCCGAGTCGGCGCGATCCGGCCGCCTTGACCGGCGACACCGTCGTGGGCATGACCACCGTGCACGGCACCCCGAAATGGCGCGCGGCCCAGGCGACCGCCTGCGCGTGATTGCCGCTCGATGGGGCGAGCAGCCCGCGCGACCGGACCTCGGGGTCCATCGAGGCGACGTAGTGAAAGGCGCCGCGCACCTTGAACGCGCCCACGCGCTGCAGACACTCGGCCTTGAGCCACACCGCGTGCGGAAAGCGTCCGGCGGGGACATCGAGCGGCAGCAGCGGCGTGCGGAGCGCCACCCCACGCAAACGCGCGGCGGCCGCTTCGAACTGGGGGAGGTCGACGAGGGGAGCGGTGGTGACGGACACGGGGAGGGCGGCGGGGACGCGCGACGTCGGTCAGTGGTGCCGCGTCGCGCGTCCAGTCCTGAAACGTACCGTCATCCCGCCGTCAGTCGCTAGAGCATGTGTGCGCACCGGCGAGCACCGGTGCGCACGTCGTGACTCACTTGTGCCACTGCCACGGCATGAGTCGGGCCCACTCCGCCGCCGCACGCGCGGATGGCGAGTTCACCTGCAGCACGGGGCCGACCACCATTGCCGGCGCGATCGTCCCGAGCGTGTTCACCGGGGTGAGCGTCGTCCCGTCGATCTCGAAGACGGTCCAGTAGCGCCCTGTGCCCTGCGGCGGGAAGAACTGTCGCACCAGCGTATTGCCCTGGTAGACATCCACCCGCGCGTTGCTCGCGGGGATCGCGCCGTCCGCACTCCACTGGTACACGTAGTAGCGGTACACGCCCGGGAACTGCTGCGCCATCGTGATCGTCTCGGGACCGAATCCTTCCGTCACGTCCACATCGAGTCGCGCGAAGGGCGAGGCCGTGGCCGACCCCGGCGAGCCGAAGTACACGTGGAATCGCGTCGACGACCCCGGCACCGGACCGGTGAGATGCGAATCGAGATCTCGCGGCGAGGCCCCCCACGAGAGGACAAAGCGCCAGGCGACGTTCGTGCCCACCGGCGAGAGGAACAGTACCGGTGCATCCTGCGTGGGCGTGGCGACCGTGGCCGTGACCGCACCATCGGTGAATCCACTCTTCACGGCACGCACCGTGTACGTCCCGGCCGCGAGCGACGAAAAGCTGTACGTGCCTGTGCCACTCGACGTGGTCGTGGCCAGCGGCGTCCCCGTGATGTTGAACCCACCGCTTCGCAACTCGATGGTCGCGCCGCTGATGACCGCGTTGGTCGTGGCGTCGCGCACCACGCCGTTGAGCGTTCCGCTCGATGCGCCGGTCGGGACCAGCAGCACGGTGGGAAGCGTCGTGACCGGAACGGTCGCCCCGCCAATGAGCTG
>JALOPN010000037.1 GCA_025453875.1 Gemmatimonadaceae bacterium
CGCGCAGAGCGAGAAGTGGGGCACGTCCATTGCCACGGTGCTGCGCATCTACGCGCAGCAGATGCGCAGCACGCGCCGCACGTCGGCCGAGCGGCGCGCTGCCACCGCGACCACGCGCATGTTGCTACCCCTCGCGCTGTGCATCTTCCCCACGATCTTCGTGGTCCTGCTCGGGCCGGCGCTGCTGCGGCTGGCCACGATGTTCACGGAGATGCAGTGAACACGAAGTCCGACTGCGTGATGGCGGTGCGCCCGCGATCGGTTCGCGCTCCGAAGCGCCCGCGGCGCGGTGCGACCCTCGTGATCGTGGCGATCACCATCTCCGTGCTGCTCATGTTCGCGGGGCTGGCCATCGACTTCGGCCGGCTCTACCTCATCGCAAGCCGGCACGAATCACTGGCCGATGCAGTCGCGCTCTCTTCGCTGGTGGATCGGCGTCGCAACCTGTCGTGGAACGAACTGGTCACGTACGCCAATGCCGTCTATGCTGCAAACCCTGTCGCGGATGTGAGCAGCCGACAGATGCTGTTGGAGGCGGGGCAATGGGACTACACGACGCGGACCTTCACGCCGGCCTCATGGGACGGTACAACCGCGTCGCGCGTGACCGGTACGGTGGGTGTCGACTGGACCTTCGCGCGCGTCTTCGGCAGCGCCTCGCGCACCACGCGCGTGGAGGCGATTGCCTCATTGGCCGCCATCCGCTCGACGAACTGTCTCAAGCCGTTCCTGATGCCGTACGGCGCGCTGTTGTCCCGCATCGGTCGGTCGTCACAAGTGGTGACCCATCAGCTGAATCCCACCGACTTCCAGCGGATTCGACAGCTCGCGACGGTCGAGGCCTTCGCGATCGGCACTGCAGCGGCCACCAGCACGGCGAATGTCGCCACGGCCGCCTTCCGCACGCCCACCAACTCGGAGCAGGACTTCGCGGCGGCGCTCCAGCCCTCGTGCAGTGCCCCGGTGACCGTCTCGGTGAACCAGGAGCTGTTCGGCTACACAAGCACTCTGACAGGCAGCGCCGTGACGAGCGCCCTCGGCCTCCTGTGCGGCGGATCGGGCGATGTGTGGACGCGCACGTGTTCGCCCGCGCAGATCATCGAAGTCCCGATCTTCGATCAGGTGACCACATCGGCGGGGCAGACGCGATATCGCGTGCGCTACATCGGCGGATTTCGCCTGACGCGCCTGTCCCGCGACAATGGCGTGGATCGCATCCACGGCCACTTCACCACCATCAGCAAGACCGGCGCGGGCGACGTCCTCCCGATGCTCGGGCCGGTGTTCCGATCCGCCCTCGTGCGTTAGCGTGGGCTCGGTGCGGGTCCTCAGACGATCACGACGCCCGCAACCACCGCCACACTTCGCGCAACGTCGCGCGCTTGCCGTACATCAGCACGCCGGTGCGATACACCCGCGACGCCAGCAGCGTCGCCAGCGCGGCCGAGAGCGCCAGCAGCACGATCGCACCCACGGCTTCGAGGGTCGGGATGGGGGTGAGACTGAGTCGCAACGGCAGCACGATTGGCGCCGAGATGGGCACGAGCGTCATCACCTGCGCGAGCGTGCCATCCGGATTGGTCACGATGCCCTGCACCATGGCCAGACTGAGCACGAGCAGCAGCACCACCGGCAGCTGCGCCTGCTGCGCATCCTGCTCCGAACTCACCATCGCGCCCACTGTCGCGAACAGCGCCGCGTAGAACAGAAAACCAAGCAGGAAGCTCAGCAGCACGATGCCGGCCAGCCCCCAGCCCAGGTCGGGGAGTGCGAACGCGTCCACCTGCATCCCGAAGCGCGCCAGCAACGGCGCACGAATCGCGAGCAGCCCCGCCGAACTCGCGGTCCACAGCAACAGCTGGGTGAAGCCCACGGCGCCAATGCCCAGCACCTTGCCCAGTAGCAGTGTGTCCGGTGAAACGCTCGAGAGCACGACTTCGGCCACGCGCGTCTGCTTCTCCTCGAGCACACCGCGCATGACGTTGGAGCCGTGCAGGAAGATCGTGAGGTAGAGCGTGACCGCGACGCCGATCGCGAAGAGGATGCTCAACCGTCCCGAGCCACCCCGTCCGCGTTCAGTGAGCCGTTCCGTTTCAAGGCGCAGGCGAAGCCCGGCCAGCGACGCACTTTCGCGCGGCTCGAGCCCGCGCGCTTCGAGACGTCGCGTGAGCACGGCGCGCGTGACCGCCGCTTCGAGCTGCTGCATGGTGAGCAACGCGGTGGTGTTGCGCCCCGCGTAGCGCGGACGACCCATGCTGATCGTGGCCGTGTCGAGCACCAGCACGCCCACGAGGCGCCCCGACGCGACGTCGGCCACGGCCTGTGCCTCGCGTGACGTATCGCCGGTCACGCCACCACGCAGGGCCGTGGTCACCAGCACGCCCACCGAATCGGGCGTCGCGTCCACGATGCGAATCGTCCCCTGCTCGGCCTTGCGCTCTCGCTCGCCGAGAATGGTAGGCAGGAAGAGCAACAGCACGAGAAAGAGCGGGGTCAGCAACGTGGCCGCCACGAACCACCGCGAGCGTACGCGCTCGAGGTACTCGCGCGCGATGACCGTGAGGAGCTTCGACTCAGCCATGGCCACGCATCCCCGTCTCGACGTGCTGCATGCCGACGCGTTCGAGGAAGATGCGGTGCAGGCTCGGCCGCACCAGGCAGGCGCTGCACATACGGACCGGCGTCGATGTGGTCGTGCAGCTCGACTTCGAGGTGCCGGCTGGCGAGCGGCGCGCGCCGCACGCTGGCGGGATCCTGCAGGATGTCGAGCACCGCACCCTCCGGCGTGGTTTCGAAGGTGAGCGACACGAGGCGGCTCGCGTGCGCGTCGCGCACCGAAGCGACGGTGCCATCGAGCACCTTCTCGCCGCGCGCGATGATGCACACTGCGTCGCACATGCGCTCGGCGTTTTCCATCACGTGCGTCGAGAACACGACGGTGCGACCACGCGCGCGCAGGTCGAGCACGGTGTCCTTGAGCGCCTGCGCGTTGACCGGGTCGAGGCCGCTGAACGGTTCGTCGAGAATCACGAGCTCCGGGTCGTGCAGCAGCGCGCCGATGAACTGCACCTTCTGCTGCATGCCGCGCGAGAGTTCGTCCACGCGCGCGGTGCTCCAGTCGGCGCCCTGGCCGCGCAGCTGGAAGCGTTCGAGCCACGCGTCGATGCGAGGACCGACCTCGCGTCGCGGGACGCCCTTGAGGCGGGCGAGGAAGGCGAGCACATCGCGCACGCGCATCTTGCGGTACAGGCCGCGCTCCTCGGGCAGATAGCCGACGCGGTCGGTGAGCCCCGGATCACTCGCGGGGCGCCCCAGCACCTCGATCGTGCCGGCATCGGGGGCGATGATGTGCATGAGCATGCGGATCGTGCTCGTCTTGCCGGCCCCGTTGGGGCCGAGCAGGCCGTAGACGGTGCCGCGTGGGACGGCGAGCGACAGGTCGCGCACGGCGACGTGGTCCTGGTACTGCTTGCGGACGGCGTGCAGGTGGATCGCGAGGTCGGACGACACGGGCGGGGCGGCGACCGGCCGGGTCGCCTGAGCGCCCGTCCGGTACGGTTCGAGGGGCCCGTCGCAGGGCGCGACCGGCCCGGCGCCACGACCGGTGGCGCCACCCCCGTCCGACGCCCCAGCTTTGTCTGGTGTCACAGAGTGCCGCGCGGCCACGACGGAACGTCCGTCGCGCCAGCCGGCCGACCCCGGACGGGAGCACGCACCCATGCAGAGCAAGGCGACCACGGTGGCGGACTATCTCGCGTCGCTCCCCGACGACCGGCGTACCGCGCTCGAGGCCGTGCGCGAGGCGATTCTGGCCAACCTCGACGCCGGCTTCGAGGAGGGGATGCAGTACGGCATGATCGGCTACTACGTGCCGCACCGCGTGTATCCGGCCGGCTACCACGTGGACCCGAAGCAGCCGCTGCCGTTTGCCGCGCTCGCGTCGCAGGCGAAGCACTGTTCGCTTTACCTGATGGGCGTCTACGGGTCGCCCACCGAGGAGGCCTGGTTCCGCGCGTCCTGGACGGCCGACGGCCGCAAGCTCGACATGGGGAAGAGCTGCGTGCGCTTCAAGAACTTGTCGGACGTGCCGCTCGATGTGGTGGGCGAGACGTTCCGGCGCGTGACCGCGGCGGACTATATCGCGCAGTACGAGGCGCAGAAGCCGAAGCGCTAGCGAACGTCGGGTTTCCGGACGCCGCCGACATTGCATGGCGCCGCACGCCCGTCAGGATCGCCAGCGCACGCGTCGAATGCGTTCCAGGCCGTCGTCATCGGTATCGAGGATGTAGAGAACGCCAGGCCCCGAGCCGATGATCCGCGACTGTTCGCCCAGAATGATCCGACCGGCGCGTCGTGCATCGCGCCCGATCACATCGTAGATCCAGAGACGCTGGTCACTGCGCGGCCACCGCGGAACGAGCAACAGCCCATCCACCGTCGGGACCGCCCGACGTTCGCGCCCCGCAGAGACGAAGGGCGGCGCGCGGTCGGGCCAGGGCGGAAACTCACTCGTCGGGATCGCGCGCACACTGGCACTCGTGCCCATCGCGCGCTCACGCGCGTACTCCTGCTCCCGTTGCGTCATGGCGATCGCCTCTTCCGAAAGCGTGCCAAACGCGGCGCGCGCGCCGTTGGGGGTCAGCCACTCGACGCTGTAGGGCGCCTGACGCAGCAGGGCGATCCAGCCGTCGGGAAACACGCATGCCTGATCCTCAACGGCCGCGGGTGCCTCGATCACCCAGCCACCCTGCCCGCGACCGTTCACCCAGTTGACCTTGAACAGGGTTCCGCCGTTGGCGTTGCGGAGTCGCATGAGGGTATCCAGTCGGCTGGCGGTCAGTTTGTAGCGCATCACGACGAGCGAGTCAGTGCGCGGCGGAGCCGCGCCCACAGCGCCGCCGGCGCGGGAACCCAGCGGGCGAGTTCCGAGGATGTGCCCGTCGCGGTCCATGCCACACAGTCCGCCTCCCACCGCGCCGAGCATCGAGTCAGTACGCCCGGGCTGCAGCGTTCCGCCGACCACACGGAACGACCGACGCGCGAGAAAATCGAGCAGGATGGTGGTATCGCCGCGTGCGGCCAGCACGTGCGAAGGGCGTTGGTACTCCGAAGGACCGTCACCTTGCCGCCCGATGGTCTGCTGTGCACCGGTTCTGGGGTCGAGCAGGTACACGAGCCGGTCCTTCTTATCCACAACAAGCACTCGTCCATCGTCGAGCGCGCGCAGACTCCCGACACTGTTGAGCTCCCACGGCAACACCTCGCCGCCTCGGCGCAGGTCGAGGTCCTGGGTGTATGCCGTTGGGGCGAGAACCGTTGCCAGGCTTGCTGCGCCGATCGAGGTCAGCATCGACGTGCACCAAGCGCGTCGCGTTCGCGAACGTTCGGAAAAACGGAGGTGCATGATCAGCTCACCTGAGGGCTCGTGACGTGGGAGATGTGCGATCAGCGATCGAGCGCGGAGTCGATGATCGCCCGAAGCTCTTCAACGGAGGGAGGTAGCGCAAGGCGATGTCCATTGAACAAGACGGTCGGTGTCCCGGTTGCACCGATACGTCTCCCGATCGCGACACCGGAGTCAACACGAACACCCGAGGCAGGCGATTCGATGCAGGCAGCAAACCCAGAGGAAGTATCAATGCCGGCTCGCGCCGCGAGAACGCCCCAGTTCACCTTCGCCAACGAATCCTGCGAAGCGTAAATCGAATCGAGGAGGTGCACTTGTTGTGCTGCAGCTCCTCCGCACTCCAGCACGCGCGCACCGACTCGCGCGCTGGCGTGCATGCCCAACGGAAAGTGCAGCAGCGATACAGAGAGCCTTTCGTGGTATTCGCTCTTGAGCGCCTTGAGGCCTTCGTGGAATGCTCGGCAGTAGGGGCACTCTACATCGAACAACACAACCAGCTCGGACCGCGCGCCGCGAGGACTCCATGCAATACTGTGCTCGAGCGCCGCGTTCCAATCGTCTTGCTCGACCGTTAGGAGCCGCTGTGTCGTGGGCGGCGGAACGACCACGTCGTCGATGAACACACGCTTCACGACGGCAGCGCTCAACACAAGCGCCGCCGTCGCGAGCGACAGCGACAAGAGGCGATCCAAGCGCGAGGGTGATCCGGTACTCATGTGTCGAGACCTCCACGCCGTGTGGGAACGGATCTGCGCGCTGTCGCTGTCAACAACGCTCGTACAACATCAGGCAGGTACGTGACAGAAGACCTGCGCCTTGTTCTCGCACGCTGGCGTATCGAACCAGCAGCCCGGACGGTGATCCGCGCAGCCGAGCGTAGTACAGATCGCTGCTTGGTCGAGCGAAGGATCATCACAAGAAGAGAAGGAGGTGCATGCGTACCCACACAGCATGCTGCTCTCGCTCGCCGCACTCTCCTTCGGTTCCAGCGTCAGGGCGATGCTCGCCATGACGATGATTGCGAGGGCCTTCAGATTCATCGAGCGCATGGTCACTCCTCCAGCTTGAGTGGAGATGGGCGTCACGGCCTGATGCCGGACACGCCCGGCAGCGTCTGAATGGCGTGCGGTGGTGGGTGGGGGCACGCAGCTGCACACGAAAGCTGTATCCCCCCCCCCCCCGACTTGTCAAGTCCCCGACAATCCGGCAAGCCCGAACCGCTAGCCCGCCTGATTCCGCATGTGATCCGCCAACGCGTGCAGCCGCTCGCGGAGGTGCATCCTCAGCGGCTCCGGCATGTCGTGCTCCGCAAGCGCGGTGTCCATGCACCACAGCCACTCATCGCGTTCACGCGCCCCGATGGGGAACGGGAAGTGGCGCATGCGCAGGCGCGGGTGGCCGTACTGCGACTCGTAGAGCGGCGGGCCGCCGGTCCAGCCGCTCATGAACTTGTACAGCTTCTCGCGCGAGACCTTCAGATTCGTCGCGTGCAGCGCGCGAATGGTGGCCGCCTCGGGGGCGGTGTCCATGAGGTCGTAGAAGCGATCGACGAGCCGGCGAATGCCGTCGTCGCCGCCGAGTTGGTCGTAGTGGGTGGCGGACATCCCTGCAATCTAGCGCGGCCCCACCGAGCACGAGGCGCGCGACGTGACGCGCTCGTGACCGCCTCATGCATTGGCTGCGACACGCGCGCCGCACGTTCGAGGTGACTCTCGCCCGGACACTCGCATGGACCGCCGTCACTTCCTCCGCCTCGCCGGCCTGAGCGCCGGAGCCGCCGCGCTCCCCGGTGAACTGCTCGCCGAGCGCATCGTGCGCGACCCGTACGCCCCTTTCGCCGATGTGGCGCGCACACCGGTGCGCGTGCGTGGCCGCGTCCACGTGGACGGACGCGGCGTCGCGAACGTGCGTGTGAGCGACGGCGTGCGCGTCGTGCGCACCGATCGCGACGGGCGCTACACGCTGATCGCCGATCCGCTGCAGCCTTTCGTGATGGTCTCCACACCGGCCGGACATGAACCCGCCCGCAACGCGACCGGTACGACGCGGTTCTACGCGCCGCTCGGCGCCGCTGCCGAGCAATCGGTCGACTTCGCGCTGCGTCGCACCGCCGACGATGCGCACCACGCGTTGCTGCTGCTCGCCGATCCGCAAACGCGCGACGCGCGTGACATGCGACTGCTGCACGAGGAGACCGTGCCATCCGTGCGCGAGACGGTGCGCGGACTTGGTGACCGACCCGTCATCGGCGTCGCCTGTGGCGACATCATGTACGACAATCTCGCGCTCTACCCCGAATACGAGCGCGCGGTCACCGACATGGGCGTGCCGTTCTACCAGGTGATCGGCAATCACGATCTCGATTTCGCGGCACGCACCAGCGAAGCGGCCGCGACGACCTTCAGTCGACACTTCGGACCCACGTGGTACTCCTTCGACCGCGGTGCGGTGCACTACGTGGTACTCGACGACGTGCTGTGGCACGGCGCGGGCTACATCGGCTACATCGGTGACCGACAGTTCGCCTGGCTCGAGGCCGACCTCGCGAGTCTCGAGCGTGGGGCGACGGTGGTCGTGATGCTGCACATCCCGGCGCTGAGCACGCTCGAGTATCGACTCGGGCGACGGTCTCCCGCCGTGGGCAACTCGCTCATGAATCGTGAGCACCTGTACCAGCTGCTGGCGCCCTATCGCGGCTTTGTGCTCTCAGGCCACATGCACGAGCTCGAGCACGTGGACGAAGGCGGTGTCACGCACGTGGTGAACGGCGCCGTGTGCGGCGGCTGGTGGAGCGGCCCGATCTGCTACGATGGCACGCCCAACGGCTATACGGTGCTCGACGTGCGGGAGAGCGAGGTGCGGTGGCACTATCAGGCGACCGGCAAGCCATCGGATCACCAGCTGCGTCTCTATGCGCGCGGCGCCGACCCGGCTGCACCGGACGAGGTGGTGGCGAACGTCTGGGCGTGGAATCCGTCGTGGACCATCACCTGGAGCGAAGACGGCGCGAACCGAGGTCTGATGGCGCGCCGCACCGGACGGGATCCACTCTCGGTGGCACTGCACGACGGACCGGACAAACCGGTCGTGAACAGTTGGGTCGATCCGGTGCCCACCGCACATCTCTTCTACGCGCGACCGTCGCCCGGTGCCCGCGACGTGGTCGTCGAAGCCCGCGACCCCTGGGGGCGCGTCTATACCGAACGGTTGTCGTTGGTGTGATCGACGGACGACGCTCCGTCGCTCTCCACGGCTTCCGACGGATCGCGCCGCTCAATCCCCAGCGCCTCGCACACCGCATCCGCACCGAACTTCCGGATCGCCCACGCGAGCAGGAACACGCGCGCAAAACGCGACAGCCCCAGTGCGCCGATGAACACGGGGAACGGCATGCCGAACGCGCCTGCTGACGCCGCGAGCAGCTTCGTGCTGATCGGGGAGAACGTGCTGCCCGCGATCAGCAACCATCCCCAGCGCGTGAGCAGCGCACGAGCGTCTTCGAGACCGGCGGGCGTCACACCGACCCACGCACCGATGCTGTCCGTGAGCGCCGCGAGCGCGTTCGCACCAAACCAGTAGAGCCCCGTCGCGCCCACCAGCGTGCCGAGTCCCGCCGCGAACGCCAGTCGCCACGCGCGTCGCGGTTCCGCGAGCGAGAGTGGCAGGAACAGCGCGTCCGACAGCCCGGGCACGATGAAGCTCTGCAACACGCCGTAGCCAAACGTGGCGGTCGCGGCCCAGCCGCGCCCCGCCACGTCGTGCAACCAGTCGTACGCGCGCTGAATACGCGCGCTGGCCATGCGCGGTGTCTCCGCGACTGCGCGACGGCCTTACTGCCGACGCGCCGCGCGCCGCGCCTCGGCCATCTTCACGGCGTCGTACGCGTTCACGATGCCGCCCGTCACCGAGAGTTCGCCGAACTTCACGCGCGCCGTCGGCGGCGCGCCCGGGGGCTGCACCGTGACATCCCCGAGCTTCGTCACCGACGCCATCAGGATCTCACGCACGTCGGCCGCCGTGAGCTCGGGATAGTACGCCATGAGCAGCGCCGCGACGCCACTCACCACCGGCGCCGCCATGCTCGTGCCGCTCTCGCGCGCGTACTCGCCGCCCGGCACGGTGGAGTAGATGTCGGCGCCCGGCGCGAACAGGTCCACGCGCGTCTTGCCGTAGTTGGAGAACGACGCGGCGACTTCCGTGCCGCCCTTCCACGAGCTCGCGCCCACTTCGATCCACAAGCGCGCGCGCGTCCCGTCGGCGAGCACCGCGTTGGGGAAGTTGGGCGTCACGTCGATGTCCTCGCCGTCGTTGCCCGCCGCGTGCACCAGCAGCACACCCTTGCTTTCGGCGTACCGCACCGCCGCATCGACGAGCGGCTTGTTGGGCGACCACCCCTTGCCGAAGCTCATGTTGATGATGTGTGCGCCATTGTCCACCGCGTAGCGGATGGCGTTGGCCACGTCCTTGTCGCGCTCGTCACCATCGGGCACCGCACGCAGCCCCATGATGCGCACCCCGTTGGCCACACCATCGAGGCCGATGCCGTTGCCGCGCACCGCCGCGATGATCCCCGCCACGTGCGTGCCATGCTTGGCATCGGGACCGGCGATGTCGCTGTTGCCGTAGCGGCGCTCTTCACCGTTGGCGTAGTTGTCACCCACCGTGGCGCGCGGATCGAACAGGGTATCGAGCCCGAACTTCGCCTGGTTCCCGTACGCCTCGCGCGCCTCCGCAATCACGGCCGGCGACAGTCCGTTTTCGTCGAGCTGCAGGAAGAGCTGCCGCGCCTGATTGACCTGCGGATTGGTGCTGGTGAGCGCGGTGACGGTCTGCTTGTTCACATCACCCGTGATGGCCGTCTTGAGCACACGCACGGCGTTGTCCATCGCGCGGCCGATGTTGTCGATCTGCTGCAGCGTCCCGGTGATCTCGGCCCGCTTCTCACCATACGCCTCGGTCACCTTGGCGCAGTCGGCACCATTCACCGTGCCGTTCGTGGCACCATTGCGGCGCGCGGTCGCGCAGGCGGCGTACAGGCGCGTGAGCTCGAACGTGTCGTGGTGCACGTTCGCGCCGTTCGCGCCACCGATGAAGTTCCAGCCGCGCACGTCGTCGGCGTAGCCGTTGTTGTCGTCATCGACACCGTTGCCGCCGCGCTCCTTCTCGTTCTGCCACAGCACCGAGCGCAGGTCCACATGCGCCGTGTCGATGCCACCGTCGATGACGGCCACCACCACCGTGCGCCCCGGCTGACGGCCCGCCAACAGTTCACGATGCGCGCGCTCCGCTCCGGTGCCCGCGATGCCGTCGGCCGCGAGATCCTTGAGCTGCCAGTTCACCGGCGACTCCGGCAACGACACGGCCGGCGGGGCGACCGGACGCGCGGGCGCCGTCGGTGCGACCGGTGCCGGCGCGGTGGACGGCGCACTGGCCGGCGCACACGCCGCGAGCGAGGAGATCGCGAGCGCGGCGACGAGCGAGGACACACGCGACGGGGACATCGGCAGCGACACGGACATGAGCAGAATCGGCGAAAAGAGGAAACGATCAGAGACGCGCGAGGTCGTCGAGCCCGATGACCGGGTACCACGGCAACAGTTCGTACTGCGCGAGCCCCAACTGCGTGAACGGATCACCGTCGCGCACTCGGTCGAGCGCGGCGAGGCCGTCCTCGTCGGGGACGCGCAGCAGCAGCCCGCCGCCCGCGCGTGGTTCGAACGGGCCGGAGGCCAGCAGCGTGCCCGCCTCCTTGAGACCCCGCAGGTAGGCACGATGTGCCTCGACGTGCGGCAGGATCTCGTCGAGCGGGCGGCGATAGCGCAGAATGGCGAGCGCGTACATGGACCGGGCGGGTGAAGGTGAGCGGAGTGCTGGCGAAAGTTCATCACGGGCCGCAGCATTGGAAACCCCGCCAACCCGGCGGGACACCGCGCGCGCCGCCCGCGTGCCACCCCAGCCCTCTCGCCTCATGCGCAAGCGCCTCAAGAAGATCAGCGTCTTCCAGACCTCGAAGGTGGCCGCCGTGCTCTATGGCCTGCTCGGCCTCGTCTTCGCCCCGATCTTCCTGCTCGTGGGGATGTTCGCGCCCGGCGCGAGCGATGAAGCGGGGCTGCTCGGCCTCGGCGCCGGCGTGGCCGGTGCGGTGATCGTGCCCATCCTGTACGCCGTGTTCGGCTTCATCGGCACGGCCATCGCCTGCGTGCTCTACAACATCCTCGCCGGCTTCACCGGCGGCATCGAGTTCGAGCTGGAGGACGTGTCGACTTACTGAGCGACCGCCGCGGCGCGGGGCAGTGGCTCCGCGCTGTCGGCGATCGCCTCGGTCAACGCCTGCCACGCCATGCGCGCGCACCCGACGCGCTGTGGGTGGCGCGCCACGCCGGCGAGCGCGGGCAGATCGCCCGGAAGTTCGGTGGCGACGTGGGCGTCGCCGTGCAGAAATCGCTCCACGCTGCTCGCGAGGCGTAGCGCCTCTGCAACCGTCTGCCCGCGCACCGTCCCGGTGAGCATGCTCGCCGAGGCGGTGGCGATCGAACACCCGCTGCCGTCGAAGCCGACGGCCTCGATCACGTCACCACGCAGCACGACGCCCACGCGCAGTGCATCGCCGCACAGCGGATTGCGGCGTTCGGCCACGCGCACCGCCGGGTCCTCCGGCAGGCCGCGGCCGTGTGGGGCACGGAAATGCTCGAGGATGCGCTCCTGGTACATCGCCGCGAGTGGCAGCGTGCCCGTGGCGCGTGCGTCGGGCATCAGGAGGTCGCGCCGAAGATGCGACGAGCGTGCACCAGCGCATCCACCAACGCGTCGATATCGCGCGCATCGGTGTACACGTAGAGACTCGCGCGCGCCGTCGCACTCACGCCGAGGCGGCGCATGAGCGGTTGCGCGCAGTGGTGCCCCGCGCGAATGCACACCCCGTGTTCGTCGAGAATGGTGGCGAGATCGTGCGGGTGCACATCGGCGAGCGCGAAGCTCAGCACGCCGCTGCGTTCAGCGGGCGGCGGGCCGAAGATGTGCAGCCCCTCCACATCAGCGAGGCGCGCGTGCGCGTAGTCGAGCAGCGCGAGTTCGTGCGCGCGCACGGCCGCCATGTCGAGCGCGGCGAGATACTGCACGCCGGCCGCGAGTCCGACCGCGTCGGCCGCATTCGGCGTACCCGCCTCGAAGCGATAGGGGAGCACATTCCACGTGCTGTCCTGATCGTGCACCCACTCGATCATGTCGCCGCCGAACTGCCACGGCTGACACTCCGCCCAGCGCGCGCGTGTGCCGATCACGCCACCGATGCCCATCGGGCCCAGCATCTTGTGTCCGCTGAACGCGTAGAAGTCGACGCCGAGCGTATCGAACGCCACCGGCAGATGCGGTGCGCCCTGCGCGCCGTCGAGCACCAGCAGCGCGTTCGTGTGCGCACGCACCAGCCGCACGACCTCGTGCACCGGGGTGATCGCACCGACCGCGTTGGACACGTGCGTGATGGCCACCACCCGCGTTCGCGACGACAGCAGCGACGCCAGATGATCGAGATCGATGCGCTGATCGGCCGTCAGCTCCACGATGCGGAACGTTGCACCGGTGCGCTTGGCGAGTTGCTGCCACGGGATGAAGTTGGCGTGGTGCTCGAGCGCCGTCACCACGATCTCGTCGCCAGCCTGCACGTGTGCCGCGCCCCACGCGTTGGCCACGAGGTTCATGGCCTCGGTGGTGCCACGCGTGAACACGAGCGTCTCGGGATCGGCCGCGCCGAGGAAGCGCGCGATGGTCGCGCGCGCCGCGTGATAGGCGTCCGTCGCAGCGGCCGAGAGCGCATACGCACCACGATGCGGGTTGGCGTTCGCGGTGGCGTAGAAGCCGGTCAGCGCGTCGAGCACGACCTGCGGTTTCTGCGACGTGGCGGCGGAATCGAGGTAGCGCAGCGCGGGCTGCTCGGCGAGCAGCGGAAAATCGTGGCGCGGCGCGAGCGATGCGTGGGCGGTCGTGCCCTCGGCAATCAGACTCGTGGTCATGCAGCCTCCTCTGGGGGGCGACGTGCGCCGACGAACACCACGCCGTCGAGCACACGCACCGGATATGTCGCAATCGCGTCGGTGCACGGACCGTGCAGCACCGCACCGCTGGCGCACGAAAAGCGCGCTCCGTGCCACGGGCACTCGATGATCGGCGCTCCCGCCTCGTCGCCCACGATGTCACCGCCGCCGAGCGCGAAGCCGCGATGCGGGCAGCTGTCGTGCACCGCCCAGACGGCCTCACCACGTCGGACGAGACACACGCGCTCCCCACCGTCGATCACCACGCCCTGCGGCAACCCGTCCTCGAGCTCTGCAAGCCGCAGCGCCCGGACAAAGCCGACTGGCGCTTCGGGCTCGTGCACCGGCACGGACATCACCTCACTCCGTCGTGACGGGCATCGCGCTCGTCGTCGCGTCGTCGGCGAGTGCCGCGCGCAACGTGTGCCACGCGAGCGAGGCGCACTTCACACGAATGGGGTAGCGCGAGACGCCGGAAAACACGATCAGTTGGCCGAGCTGCTCCTTCGTCATCTCGGCCGGTGGCAGCGTACCGGTGACGAGTGCGTGGAAGCGATGGAACAGCGACTCCACTTCCTCGCGCGTCTTGCCCTGCACGGCGGCCGTCATGAGTGAGGCGGACGCCTTTGAAATCGCGCACCCCGACCCGGTGAAACGCACCGCGTCCAGCCGGTCGCCCTCGAGCCGCACGGCGACCGACACCTGGTCGCCGCACAGCGGGTTCTTGCCGTCCGCCGTGCCGGTGGCCCCATCGAGCGGGCCGAAGTTGCGCGGCGAACGGTTGTGGTCGAGGATGACCGACTGATACAGCTCCTGCAGATCGGACATGTCAGCCCGCGACGGTCGCGAGTTCGGTGAAGCGGTGCAGGGCGGCGCGCTCCAACTGCTCACGCACCGTTTCATTCTCGATCATCTCGAGCACCTCGGCCGCGAACGCGTAGGTGAGCAGGCGACGCGCGGTATCGGCGTCCACGCCGCGGCTCTTCATGTAGAAGAGTGCCGTGCGATCGATCTGCCCCACCGTCGCGCCGTGCGTGCACTTCACGTCGTCGGCGAAGATCTCGAGCTGCGGCTTCGCGTCGATCTGTGCCGTGGGCGAGAGCAGCAGCGTGTTGTTCGTCTGCTTGCCATCGGTCTGCTGCGCGATGGGACGGACGTACACCTTGCCGTTGAACACACCGTGCGACCGACCGTCGAGCACGCTCTTGAAGACTTCGCGGCTGAAGCAGTTGGGCTCGGCGTGCTCGATGCGCGTCTGCACGTCGCCGTGCTGCGTGCCGTCGAGCATGGTGAGGCCGTTCACCGTGGTGCCGCAGCCGGCGCCACCGAGGAACGTGCTCACGTTGCTGCGCGAGAGCTGCGCGCCCGCCGTGAAGCAGAAGGCGACGTAGTGCGAATCACGCCCCTGCGTGGCCTCGATGGTGCCCACGTGGAACGCCGCACGCCCTTCCTGCT
Organism: Gemmatimonadaceae bacterium; assembly: GCA_025453875.1. Taxonomy (GTDB): domain Bacteria; phylum Gemmatimonadota; class Gemmatimonadetes; order Gemmatimonadales; family Gemmatimonadaceae; genus JAABRT01. The sequence continues at coordinate 14,893 of JALOPN010000037.1, forward strand.
GCACCTTGAGGTGCGTGAGCGTGGCGCCGTCTTCCACCACCACCTCTCGCGTGCCGCTCGGCCAGCACCAGCACGCGCGGATGCTGCATCCCCTGCGCGCCCGCGTCGGTGGTGACGAAGAGCACGTGCACCGGAACGTCGCTCACCATCTCCTTGCCCACGTGGAGGAACACGCCCTCGCTGGCGAACGCGGCGTTGAGCGCCGTGAATCCGTCGCGTGCAACCGGTGCGGTGCGACCGAGCACGCGCTGCACGAGCTCGGGCGCCTGCGCCACGGCGTCAGCAAGCGGCAGCACCCGCACGCCCTCTGGCAGCGCATCCACCGACGAAAGCGACGGCTGGTAGCGACCATTCACGAACACGAACGTGGGCCACGCGGCATCGAAGCGATGCGCGGCCAACGACTCGGCGGTGACACCATCGATGGCGCCCGTCATGGGCACGAACGTCTGCTCCGTGAGCGACCGCACGTTCGTGTAGTGCCAATCCTCGTTGCGCGTGGTGGGCAGCCCCTGCGTCGCAAACGACGCGGCGCCGTCGGCGCGGAGCGCACGCAGCGCCTCCGGCCGATCGGTGGCGGCGGCCGACGCGGTGGCCTGCTCCAGCAGCGCCGGAACCATGACCGACGTGCTCACGCGACCGCCTCCAGCACCCAATCGTAGCCACGCGCTTCGAGTTCGAGGGCGAGCTCCTTGCCACCCGACTTCACGATGCGGCCGCCCGCGAGCACGTGCACGTAGTCGGGCACGATGTAGTTGAGCAGACGCTGGTAGTGTGTCACCACGATCGACGCGTTGTCGGCACGCTTGAGCGCGTTCACGCCGTTGGCGACGATGCGCAGCGCGTCGATGTCGAGGCCGGAGTCGGTCTCGTCGAGGATGCTGAGCATCGGATCGAGCACCGCCATCTGCAGGATCTCGTTG
>JALOPN010000038.1 GCA_025453875.1 Gemmatimonadaceae bacterium
CTGCGCGTGCAGCGCGCGAGCGGCGACATCGCGACGTCACGCGGCTTTCTGGCGGTGGCGCCCGAGGGCACGGTGATCATGCCGGGCGACGTGGTGCACATCGACTTCGGCATCACGTACATGGGCTTCGACACCGACTGGCAGAAGATGGCCTACGTGCTCAAGCCCGGTGAGACGGACGCGCCGGCCGGGCTCAAGCGGGCGATGGCGAACAGCAACACGCTGCAGGATGCGCTCATGCAGCGTCACGCTCGGCCGGGGATGACGGGCGGTGCGGTGTTCAATGCGACGATGGCCGAGATGCGCGACAAGGGGATCGAGGCGATGATCTATTCGCATCCCATCGGTGCGCAGGGGCACGGGCTGGGGACGAGCATCGACTTCCGGAGCGGGCTCAGGAGCGACACGACGGCGTTGAGCGGGCGGCTGCGTCCGGGGAGCTACATCTCGATCGAGTTGAACACGGCCACCGAGATTCCGGAGTGGGGCGGGAAGAAGGTGTTTGTCATGTTCGAGGATGATGCGTATCTGACCAGCGAGGGGTACCGGTTCTTTCGGCCGCGGCAGGAGGGGTGGTATCTGATTCGGAGTGGGGGGGTGGTGCCGTAGGGCCGCTACGGCACCACCCCCACCCGCGCCACCGCCACATCCGCCTCGAACGCCGTCTGCGCACCCACGATCCCCAACCGCGTCAGCGCCGACACATCGAGCGGTGTCCCGAGCCCCTGCGGCGTGAACACCGACCAGGGCACGGTGACCGTCGTCCACACGGGGCGCATCGACAACTCGGCGCGGTAGTGCTGCCACGGCGCGCGCGTCTGCGCGGTGCGGAGATGCACGAAGTACGTGCCCGGCGTGCCGCACACGTCGAGCGCGAGGCCAGCGTAGGCGCGCGCGTCGAACGGCACCGAACCGCGACCGAGCGGACGGGCGACTTGCACGAAGCCACCGTTCCGTTCGAGAGAGACGCTCCCGCGCAGATGCAACGCGCGACGGCCGGCGATGAGCTCGAGCGTGGCGCCCGCCGTGGACACGCCGCCCATCACGCGATCGGTGAACACCGACCACGCAGCAGCATCATTCCCTGCCTCCGAAAAATCGTCGATGACGAGCGGCTGGTTGGGCATGCCGGTGAGCCAGACGTTGCGTTCCAGAGAGGCGTGCGGGATACTGTGCCGCCATGACTGATGAATCACCAGTGCGCGATCGGCCGGCGGATCCCATGCACGGCGTCACCCTGCAGCAGATGCTCGAACACCTTGTCGAGCGGTATGGCTGGGACGGGCTCGGAAGCCGCATCACGATCCGCTGCTTCACGCACGAGCCCAGCGTGCCGTCGTCGCTCAAGTTCCTGCGCCGGACACCGTGGGCGCGCGCGAAGGTGGAATCACTGTACCGACATTCGGTGACCCACCCTCGCAAGACGCCGCGCGAGTGACGGCTCGCGTCACCCGCTTCGGAGAGGACGCGCTTACGACGCGGCGACGAACCCGCAGCCGTGGTGCTGCGCCCACGTCACGGCGAAGATGCCGTTGGGCTGCAGCTGTACGCCCGGAATCATCATGCTGATGGCCTTCTCGCGCGCCGCGCTCCCCTGCAGCTTGTCCACCTCGCGCACGAGCTGCACCATCGCGCTGAACGCCATGTTGCAGCCGAGCACGATGGTGCCCGCCTCGATCTGCTTCTCGAGGGCGTAGCTGGCGAAGGCGCCCGTCATGCCGTCGGACGCGTCCATGTTCACGATGTTGCGGCGCGTCTCCTGACCGTTCATGGGATGCTTGAGCTTCTCCTTCGCCGCCACATCGTAGCGATCCCAGAACTCGTGCGTCATGATGAACGGCATCGCGTTGTGCCGGATCACGATCACCGGACTCAGGTCGGCCGGCGTCGCCTGCAGGAGCTGCGTGTAATGCGTGCGCCAGAGGCCGGCGCGGAACACGCCGCTGCCTTCGCTGAGCTCGGGCACGTCGAAGACCGCCTTGTACTTGCCGGTGAGCTTCTGCGCCCACGTCGTGTCAAACGTGGGCTGTGCGGGCTGCTCATCGTGCAGCGCGAGCGCGACATCGAGCGGCAGCTGCGGTGCGCTGCGGGTACGCGAAGTCTCCGCGGGCGACGACGCACCGAGCAGGGCCGGTGCACCGCCGAGTGCGATGCCACCGAGGGACAGGTGCTGCAGGAACCGGCGTCGGGTGTCGGACATGGGAGGCGAGGGCAGGAGGGATGAACCGCAACCGCAGTAACCTGCATCGTCCGCCGCCCGGACACGAGGCCCCGCCGCCCGGACGGGGGCGGGGGGCGCGTCGCGAGGGACGAGCCGCGCCGTCAGCGCCCGCCCGTCGGCGCGGGCCGCCGGCTCATGGCCAGCACCGTCTCCCACTCGTCGGCCGTCACTGGCACCACCGACAGGCGCCCCACCTTCACAAGCGCCATGTTCGCGAGCGCGGGCTCGGCCTTGATCTCGTTGAGCGAAATCGCCCGCGGCAGCGCCTCCACGGCCCGCACGTCCACCATGAACCAGGTGGGCGTCGCCGCGTCGGACTTGGGGTCGAAGTAGTCGTGCGACGGGTCGAGCGCGGTGTGGTCGGGATAGCCCTCCTTCACCACCTCGCAGATCCCCACGATCGCCGACGGCTCGGCGTTGCTGTGGTAGTAGAAGCAGCGATCACCCGTCTTCATGCCGTCGCGCAGGAAATTGCGCGCGCTCGAGTTGCGTACGCTGTCCCAGCAGGTGGTGCGCTTCGGGGCGGCCTGCAGGTCCTCGAACGAGAAGACGTCGGGCTCCGACTTGATGAGCCAGTAGCGCCGCTCGCCCGGTTCACGGCGAAAGACATGCGCCCACGCGCCCAGTTCGTAGGGCATGGACTGCGGCGCCTTCTTCGCGGGCGCCTTCGTCGGCGATGCCGACGTCGCGGCGGACTTCTTCGTCGAGGTCCTGGTCGTCGCGACCTTCTTGGCGGGCGCCTTCTTCGCGGCGGACTTGCGGGCTGGTGTCATGCAGGAGAAACGGATGGAGCCGAAGGAGCGATCCCAAGATAGGTTCCCCCGGCAGTGAACGGCAGCGCTCACGACGTCCCCCTCCCTCCCTCTCCTGCATGCGCCTCGGCATCCTCGGCGTCGGTCGAATCGGTGCGTACCACGCGCGCGTCGCCCACGCGCTCCCCGACGTCACCACGCTCGTCGTGCGCGACGTGCGTCCCGAGCGCGCGGAGCACGCACGCGTCGAGCTCGACACGCCGACGCGCCCCGTGGTGCTCGCTGACAGCACCGACGCGCTGCTCGCGCAGGTGGACGGCGTGCTGATCGCCACACCGACCGCGACACATGCGCAGCTGCTCGAAGCGGCCATGCGTGCCGGTGTCCCGGCGTTCTGCGAGAAGCCGGTCGCGCTCGACCTCGCCACCGTACGTGCGCTCGCCACACTGGAAGCCGAGCGCGGCGCGGTGGTGCAGGTGGGCTTCCAGCGGCGCTTCGACGCGGGCTACCGCGCAGCGCGCGAGCTGGTGCAGTCGGGCGCGCTGGGCACGGTGTACAGCGTGCGCATCGCCGGCCACGATCCGGCACCGCCAGCCGAAGACTACGTGCTGCTGTCGGGCGGTCTGTTTCGCGACCTCCTCATCCACGACTTCGACGTGGTGCCGTGGGTGCTTGGCCAGCCGATCGTTGAGGTGTACATGCAGGGCGCAGTGCGCGCGGATGCGATGTTCGCACGCCACGACGATGTGGACACGGTGGCAGGCACGCTGCGCTTCGCCGACGGCACGCTCGGTGTCCTCACCGGCGGGCGTCACGACCCGCTTGGCTACGACATTCGTCTCGAAGTGTTCGGGGCGAAGGACAGCATCGCCGTTGGCTGGGACGCGCGCACGCCGCTGCGATCCGTCGAGCCGGGGATGGCAACGTCGCAACCGAACGGCTGGCCGGGCTTCCTGGCACGCTTCGATGCGGCGTATCGCGCGGAGCTGGCGCATTTCGCCGACGTCGTGGCCGGTCGGGCGCGATCGGCGTGCACGATTCGCGACACGGAACACGCGCTGCGTGTCGCGCTCGCGTGCGACCGGTCGCGGCGCGAGCAGCGGGTGGTGCAGGTGGCGGAGGTTCTGAACTGAGCCGGTGGAAGACGGACCGAAGAAGAACTGAAGACAAACTGAAGACAAACGAAGAAGAGCAACTCACCGCTGCGTATAGATCGCTGCTTCTGCGGTGAGTTGCTCTTCTTGGTTTGTCTTCAGTTCTTCTTCAGTTCGTCTTCCACCGGCTCAGTTCACAAACTCGTCTCGCTACCGCACAAGCGAAATCGGCACCGGTTGCTCGGCCGGCAGCGTATCGCCCGCGATCAGGCGCGCAGCACTGAGCACCGCAAGGCGACCCATGGCGCGGGGGTTCTGGGCGATCGTTGCGGCCATGCGGCCTTCGCGAATCGCCATCTGCGCGTCGTCCTGCGCATCGAACCCCACGACGCGGATGCGATCGGTGCGGCCGGCGGCGGCGATCGCTTCGACGGCACCAAGCGCCATCACGTCGTTGCAAGCGAAGAGCGCGACCAGATCGGGGTGTGCCTGCAGCAGATTCTGCGTGACCGTGAACGCCTGATCGCGCTCCCAGTTGGCCGTTTGTGACGAGACGATGCGCAGCGACGGGGCGGCGGCGATCGCTTCACGAAACCCGGTGAGGCGTGCGTCGCCGGTCTCGTGCCCGGGGATGCCTTCGAGCACCGCGATCGGGCCGCCACTTGGCAACGCCTCGACGAGGAAGCGGCCAGCGAGTCGTCCGCCATCGACATTGTCGGAGCCCACGAACGTGGCGATGCGGCCACCGGCTGCCGACAGGGTGGCGGCATCGAGACGCGTGTCCACGATCACGACCGGGATGTTGGCGCCGTTCGCCTTCACGACTGCCGGCACCAGTTCGCGCGATCCGTTGGGCACGAGCGCCAGCACGCTGACGCGTCGCTGGATGAGATTCTCGACGATCTGCATCTGCCGGTCGACATCGATCTCGCGTTCCGGCGCCTGCACGAGCAATTCGTACCCGAGACTGTCGGCCACTTCGCGTGCGCCCGCTTCCATCTCGATGAAGAATGGATTGTTGAGCGTCTTCACGACGAGCGCGACCACCGGCTTCGACGCGGCGGGATCACCGCCGCGGTTGCAGGCCCCGAGCGACAGCGCGCCGAACGCACCGGCCAGCAGCATACCACACACGCGCATGAATGCGAAGGAACGCATGATCGATCAGGAAGGAGTGTGACGAAGGCGACGTTGCAGCGCCATGTCCACGAGGACCGCGATGACGATGACGGCGCCGATGGCAATCTGCTGAATGTACGACGAGACGCCTAGCAGGTTGAGTCCGTTGCGCAACACGCTCATGAGCAACGCGCCGAGCAGCGTGCCCAGCACCGACCCCGAGCCACCGAGCAGGCTCGTGCCCCCGATCACGACCGCTGCGATGGCGTCGAGTTCGTAGCCGATGCCGGCAATGGGTTGCGCCGAATTGAGGCGCGCGAGCAGCAGGGTTGCACAAAGGGCCGCGCTGATCCCCGCGATGATGTAGGTGCCGGTGGTGTAGCCGCGCACGGGAATCCCCGCCAGTCGTGCCGCTTCCGCGTTGCCACCAATGGCGTAGGTGAAGCGACCCAGCACGGTGCGCGTGAGCACGAGTTGTGCGAAGGCGAACAGCGCGAGCATGAGCACGACCGATACCGGCACCCCGAACCAGCGCGCGGTGGCGAGCGCGCGCAACCCGTCGGGGAAGCCGGAGATGGGACGCCCGTCGGCGAGGAGCAGCGCGAGACCACGGCCGACGCTCATGGTGCCGAGCGTCGCGATGAACGGCGGCAAGCGACCGATCGTGACCAGCACGCCGTTCAACGCGCCAGCGGACGCACCGACGAGCAGGGCGAGTGCTACGGCGAGCGCTGCTCCCGCACCGGCGCGAAGCGCCATGGCCAGCACGACCCCCGAGAGCGCCACCACGCTCCCCACGCTCAGATCGATTCCCCCCGCGATGATCACGAACGTCATGCCGATGGCGAGCGTACCGATGACGGTGCTCTGCTCGGCGACGTTGCGCAGATTGTCGAGCGTGGCGAAGTACGGGGTGGCGATGAAGAGGGCCAGGCAGAGCAGCAGCAGTCCTACCAGCGTGCCGGTCTCGCGGCGTTGCCACCATCTCATGCGGCGTTCCCGGCGGGCGCGTCAGCACTGACCGCACCCACGGCCAAGGCGAGCAGTCGTTCGGGCGAGCTCTCGGCGCGCGTCACTTCACCCACGAGCCGACCGCCGCGCAGCACGAGCGTGCGATCGGCGAGCGCGAGCAGTTCGGGCAGCTCCGAGCTGAAGAGGAGGATCGTCACGCCACGGTTGGCGAGCGATCGGATGAGTGTGTGAATCTCGGCCTTGGCGCCCACGTCGATGCCACGTGTGGGTTCATCGAGGAGCAGGATCCGCGCGCCCGTTGCGAGCCACTTGGCCAGCACGACCTTCTGCTGATTGCCCCCGCTCAGCGCCAGCACGGACTGCTGCACCGAGGGTGTGCGAATGCGCAGATCGCGCACCGCGTCTTCGGCGATGGTGGTTTCCGACGGGCGTGGTACCACGCCGAAGCGCGCGAGCGAACGCAGCAGCGGGAGCGCGATGTTTTCGCGTACGGAGCGCATGAGCAGCAGCCCGTCACCCTTGCGGTCCTCGGTCACGAAGCCGAAGCCGGCCCGGATCGCGTCGCCGGGATGCGAACACCGCACACGCTGCCCATCAACGAACACCTCCCCGGCATCGAGCCGATCGACGCCGAACAGCGCGCGCGCAAGCTCGGTGCGACCGGCGCCCAGCAGTCCGGCGAACCCGACGATTTCCCCGGCGTCGGCGGAGAAGGTGACGTCGTGCAGCACGCCACGGCGCGCGAGCGCGTGCACGCACAACCGCGGTGTCGAGTGTTCGTGCTGCGTCACGTGCGCTGGCTGCGCATCGGAGGGGTTCGCCGCTGTCGCCACCGAGCGTGTGCCGGTCGAGGTGCCGGGCACGACGTCATCACGGTTCGCCATCCAGCGCACGAGCTGTTCATGCTGCAGCGGACGCGTCGGCACGGTGATCACGTGGCGACCATCGCGCAGCACGGTGATGCGATCACCGATGACCGCGATCTCGTCCATCCGATGCGAGATGTAGATCACCGACGTGCCGCGCGCCGTGAGTCGGCGAATGCCATCGAAGAGTCGTATGGCTTCGTGTGGCGTGAGCGCCGAGGTGGGTTCGTCGAGCACGAGGACGACTGGGGCTCCGCGCATGGCACGCGCGATCTCCACGAGTTGCTGCTGACCAAGTCGCAGGGCGCTGACAGGTTGCCGCACGTCGATGGAGGGATCGAGCACGGCGAGCGCCGCCGCGGCCTCCGTGTGCAGTCGAGCACGCTGAATGACCCCCGCGCGCGCGGGCGGCGCGCCGAGCAGGAGGTTTTCGGCGACCGACAGCGCCGGCACGAGCGCGAGCTCCTGGTGCACGATGGCGATGCCGCGCGCGCGGGCGTCGCGCGGTGACCCGAACGCCACGGTGTCGCCGTCGAGCGCGATCGTGCCGGCGTCGGGGCGTAGTGCCCCGCCGAGCACGTTGATGAGGGTGGACTTGCCGGCGCCGTTCTCGCCGAGCAGCACGTGGACTTCGCCGGCACGCACCTCGAGGTCCACGCCGTCGAGGGCGATGACCCCCGGAAAGGCCTTGCGGACGCCGCGCATCTGCAAACGCGGCGTGGCTGGTGGCGTGCTGGTGTTGCCGACGGGTGATACCATCGGCCCAATATGCGGCCGCTCACGCGCGGCCGTCAGTCGCTCGTTGCTCAGTCGCGCGGTGCCGTGGCCTGCAGCAGGGCGGCACGCCGCTGCGTCGCGAACGCACGCAGCGCATCGACATCGCTCGTGAACGCATCGGTGGCGGCGAGCTTGCGGCCATCGGTGCGGACATCCTCGGCGATGAGCGCCTGATACTGCGCGACGAGCGGTCCGAGCGTATTCCAGTCGAGCCAGCGGTCGGCGATCTCACGCACGTATCCGAGATAGCGCGCGCGCAGGGCGGGGACGGCGAGCAACTTCGACCGGAGGGGTTTGGTCGCGTCGTCGAGGCCAAGCAACGGATCGAGGGTCGCTGCGGCACCACCGCCGGGGCCGCCCGCGCCGCGCATCATGCCTGCAGGCGGACCGCCCATGGGCGGTCCACCCCCCGGTGGTGCACCTGGCGGCGGACCACCAACGCCACCACCGGGGCCGCGTCCCATGCGCCCACCGGGGCCGCTGGCGCCTGCGCCGAGGGCTTCGTTCATGTCGTGCGGGATCACATGAAAGACGCCCTGCGCGTCGCGGTAGAGGCTGTAATCGCTCGCACGCGACCAGTACCCGTCGCTGTTGACGAGTGCCATCTCGACGGCGAGAAAGCGCAGCACACCATCCACGTTGAGCAGTGGAGCCAGCGCGGCTTCGAGCTGATCGGCGGGTGTCTGATTGAGCACGCGCGTCAGCGTGACCAGCGCGCGCCACTGTGCCGTATCGTCCTTCGTCTTGATCTCGTAATGACGACGATACGCGGCGATGTCGTCGCCGATGTATTCGAGTCCACCGCGCGCACCGGGACTGCCGGGCACCTTCCAGCGCGCACCGTTTCCGCCGGGGAAGAAGTCGCGCACGAAATCCTTGTTGTACTGCTGCTGATTGGGATACACGCCCCAGCTTTCGCCATTGACCACGAGGCGCACGAAGTTCACGCGTGGTGCCGGCAGATACTGGTTGGCGATGTGTGCGTAGAGCGCGGTACGAACGAACGTCGGGTCGTTGATTGCGTTGAGCAGGTTGAGCGAGCGATAACCGCGGAGCGCCTGCTCCTCGTGGACCGCGTCGAGGCTCAACGCCAGCGGTCGCTTCCGACCCTCCGGCACCATGCTGTACGACGAGTTGCCGCGAAATCGCACACCAACGTCACGATAGGTCGTCCCATCCACGAGGAGCGTGGCCGGCACGTCGACATCGGTGCGTCGGAACGCGGCCAGCTCCTGTTCCCAGTCGTTCTGCTCGAACGTCACGAACAGCGTGCGCAGGATGCTCGGATCGTAGAAGCCACCGGTGGGATAGTGCGGCACGTCGGCGGGGGCGACACGCGGGCCCGGCGTGACGGGTGCGCTCGCGCCGCCACGACCACCGCCGAAGCCGCCGGGGCCACGCTCCGCCGGCTGCGTCGCCAACCAGACGCGAGCGGAGTCACGCTCGGCGCGAACGAGGACGCCATTCCGGTCCCGATCGAAGCGCGCGAGGACGGGCCGATCCTCCTGCACCACCGCTGGCGGGCCCCCGCGGCCCCCCTGCGCGTGCAGTAGCACGGGCGTGAGCAGCAGCATGCCCACGCCGAAGCGCAGGGTGGGCGTGGGGCGCGATACGGACATCAGATGCTCCGGGAGACGAGGAGGAATCACTAGCTTTGAGACGTTGCGTCAGAGTGCCCGTTAACCGACGGACGGTCCGGCGCCGAATCACCTCCGGACCCGCTTCGCTCCATGCGCATCGTTCGCGGCCGCTTCGCCGGCCGACCGCTCACCTCGCCCAACGACTTCCGCGTGCGGCCCACCGCCGAACCGGTGCGTGATGTGCTGCTCACGCGGCTTGAGGCGGACCTACCCGGAGCGAGCTGCTGCGACCTCTTCGCCGGCACGGGGGCCATCGGGCTCGAGGCGATCTCGCGCGGGGCGCGACGGTGCGACTTCGTGGAGTCGCGGCCGACGTCGCTCTTTGCGGTCAAGGCCAACGTGAAGCGCCTCGATCTCAAGGCGAGCACGCGCGTGTTCAACAAGGACGCGTTGCCCTTTGCGCAGCAGCTCAATCCGAACGCGTACGACATCGTCTTCGCCGACCCGCCCTACGAATCGCGCATGCTCGATCGCGTGATCGAGGCGTGGCAGCAGTCGTTCTTCTCGCGCGTGCTGGCGGTGGAACATGCGCGGACGCACCGGTTGCCACCGGGCGCCGAGTATCACGAGCTGGACGACACCGCGATCACGATCTACCGCGCGCCGGAAACCGCCACATGACACGCTCGTTCACGCGGTCGGCCACCGTCTGCTTCGGTCTGCTCACCGCACTTGCCCTCGTGACGCCGCTGCACGCGCAGTCGAGTCTCGCCCCCGCCGCGCGCTTCACCGACCCCGACCGGCTCGCCAAGCTCGCCACAGCGCTGCCACGCATCGACAGCGCGATGCGCGTGTTCGCCGAACGCAATCGCGTGCCCGGCATCGCGTACGGGGTCATCGTGGACGGCCGACTGTTGCATGTGCAGGCGGTCGGACTCCGCGAGACAGCCACCGGTGCGCGGCTCGATACGAGTTCCGTGTTTCGCATTGCGAGCATGACGAAGAGCTTCACGGCACTCGCGATTCTGCAGCTGCGTGATGCGGGGCGGCTCGCACTCGACGATCCGGCGGAGCGCTACATCCCGGAGCTTGCCGGGCTGCGGTATCCGACGCGCGATGCTCCGCGCATCACCATTCGGCACCTGCTCACGCACTCTGCGGGATTTCCTGAAGACAACCCGTGGGGCGACCAGCAGCTCGCCGCGACCGACGAGGATCTCGCGCGCCTCTTGCGCGCGGGCGTGCCGTTCTCGAACGCGCCCGGTGTGGCCTACGAGTATTCCAATCTCGGCTTCGCACTGCTCGGACGCATCGTGCAGAACGTCACCGGCCAGCGCTACGCGCAGTACATCCGCGCGCAGGTGTTGCAGCCGCTTGGCATGACGAGCACCACGATGGAAGCGCGCGACGTACCGACGTCGCGGCTCGTGCACGGTTATCGAGTGCAGGACGATCGCTGGCTCGAGGAAGCGGCGCTGCCGGACGGCGCCTTTGGTGCCATGGGCGGCATGCTCACCTCGGTGGCCGATCTGTCGCGCTGGGTGGCACTCATGCTCGATGCGTGGCCGCCGCGCGACGACGCGGAGTCACCGGTGCTGCGCCGCGCGTCGCTGCGCGAGATGCAGCAGGTGGGGCGGATGCGTGCCACAACGGCGTCCCGCGCGGCCAACGGCGCGCTCGCGCTCAACGCCGGTGGTTACGGCTACGGACTCGGGGTGACGCAGACCTGCCGCTTCGGACATGTCGTGGCACACTCCGGTGGACTGCCGGGTTACGGTTCGCTCATGCGCTGGCTCCCCGAGTACGGCGTCGGCATCATTGCGCTCGGCAACCGGACCTACACGGGTTGGGGCGGCGTCGTGGACGATGCGCTGGCGCTGCTCGCGGACACGGGCGGTCTCGTGCCGCGTGAACCGCAGCCGTCCGCGGTGCTGGTGGCCATGCAGCAGCAGGTCACGCGACTGGTGCAGCAGTGGAATCAACCGCTCGCGGACAGTGTCGCCGCGATGAACCTGTTCCTCGACGAGCCCGCGCCGCGTCGTGCGGCGGCGATCGCGCGGCTCCGCGATGCGGCCGGCGGCATGTGTCGCGCCGAGGGACCGTTCGTGGTGGAGAATGCACTGCGTGGCGAGTGGCGCATGCAGTGCGCGACCGGCGCGCTGCGGGTGGGCATCACGCTCGCGCCCACCGAACCGGCCCGTGTGCAGCAGTTCACGGTGCAGGCCATGGCGCCTGACGAGACGATCCGGCGACCCGCCATCTGTCGGCCTTGAGCAACGAGCATCAGCAGCCTGCGGGAACTGACGCGCGACCACGACGATAATTCAGCATGGAACTTGGCATCTACTCCTTTGGTGAGACCGATCCGCGGGCGGCGCATGATCCGCGGGTCGCGGCACAGCGTGCCCGCGAACTCGTGGACGAGATCGTGCTCGCCGATCAGGTGGGGCTCGATGTGTTCGGCGTGGGTGAACACCATCGTCCCGACTACGCCGTGTCGGCCCCGTCGATCATTCTCGCCGCCGCCGCGGCGCGCACGTCACGCATTCGACTCACAAGTGCGGTGACGGTGCTCTCGAGCGACGATCCCGTACGCGTGTTTCAGCAGTTCGCCACGATCGACCAGCTCTCGAACGGGCGCGCCGAAATCACGGCCGGCCGCGGCAGCTTCATCGAGAGCTATCCGCTCTTCGGGCCGGACCTCGACGAATACGATGCGGCGTTCGACGAGAAGCTGCGCCTGCTGCTGCAGCTGCGCGAGCAGGAGCGCATCACGTGGGATGGCACGCTTCGCCGGTCCATTCAGGATCGTGGCGTCTATCCACGCCCCGTGCAGTCGCGGCTGCCCATCTGGATCGCGGTGGGAGGCACGCCGCAGAGCGTCATGCGCGCCGGCCTGCTCGGACTGCCACTCGCCATCGCGATCATTGGCGGCGCGCCCGCGCGCTTCACGACCTTCACCGAGGTGTACCGTCGCGCGCTCGCGCACGCGGGACACGATGCGTCCGTGCGTCGCGTGAGCATCAA
>JALOPN010000247.1 GCA_025453875.1 Gemmatimonadaceae bacterium
AGTCCCCGTCGCGCCTGAGGGCGCAGAAGGCGGGATCGTCGACCGGCTCGTCGCCCGCGCGCGTGAAGTCGAGGATGCCCGTGTAGAACGCGAGCGACGTGCGCATGCTGCGGCAACGGACGGTGGGGATGATGGGCATCGGTAGGGTCGGGTGCGCGGTGCGTGAACATGGCGTGCGCGGGCACTCTTGGCGCGAAGGCGTTCTTGGGCTGCGACGCGCGCAGCCTAACGGAACAGGGACGAGCCGCGGCGATCGCGGACGTCGCGGATGCGTCGAGGGTTGCGGAGTGCGGGCTTGGGCAACACCATCTGATAGGCTGCGGGAGGTTGTCTGCATAACGTCCGCTTCGCGGCTATTCCACGCAGGCAAATGGGCGTTACGTGATCGACTACCAGGAGGCAATGGCATCGGCGGCGCGGGGGCTGCACGTTGCGCCGCCAGCAAACTACCGTGAGCGGTAGCGAACAGGAGCACCGCGCAGGCGATGAACGCAAGGTGACGGGAGCAGGCTGGTATGGTAGGCTTCGAAGCGACCTTCCGAACTGGTCGTTGCGCGCCGTCGAGACTAGTGAGCATGCAGCGAGCACTTGCAGCTCCTGCGGGTCGGAGCACCGTCGGCTCTCGTTGCCTCGGCGCTGAATGTCCGGAACCCCACCCCTGATTGCGATGACGAACGGTCCGTTTCCCCACAAAGCTGCAGCACCGACGGACCTTCGCTATGCCGAGGAGTAGGTCGCCAGGATCCTACGACTTGCCACGGAGGGAGAGTCAGCGCCAGGACCTTCTGTTCCTTCGGCGCTGGGCAGAATGCGCGAGGGTCTCGCACTTTCCGACCTTCATCGCATCGGCGCCGAGGTGGGCATTGCGCCCGACCGCTTAACAGCCGCCGCGCGGCTGGTCGACGCGGAGCGCATGGTGGCACAGCGGGCGGATGCCAGCTCGTTCGAACTCACGGCATCGTTTCAGCTGGTGGAGGCGCCGTCGGAGGAGACATGGGGGCGAATCGTCGCAGTACTCCGCGAGGCGTTCGAGGACACCGGGACGGTGAAGACCGAGGGGCCGCTCCTCCAGTGGCGCAGCAAGGACTACGACCAGCAGGATTCATCACGCATCGAGGCGCGACTCGAGCCCGATCCGTATGGCACGGGCTGGCGCCTCCTGCTGGCCTCCCGGGCAGTTGACCATACGCTGTCTGTTGGTGGGTGTCTCGCGGGCCTCGGATTCGTGATCGCGGCAGTCCCACTCGGTATGGGTTTGCCTGCCCGGTGGGCGGTGCTGGGTGCCTTTGTAATCGGTTGCGGTAGCGTGGTTTTCACCGCGGGATATCGATGGCGCGGGACGTGGCGGCAGCGGCGGGAACAGCATTTTCGCGCGGCGGTTGCGGGGGTAAGCCGGCTGGGTTTCAGCGGTGCGCTGGACAGGCGGGACTAGCGTGCACGTCTCTGTCGGCCACGCGGAGGCAGGCATCATCATGAAGGGCGCGTATCCAGGAGATCGACACGAGTCGCGTAACGATGCTTGCTGCAGGCGGGCGCCTTCGGAAGCTCGCTCCGCTCGCATCTGATCTGACCGCCCGCTGCAGAAGCCAGCGTTGGGCGTTCGCGCCAACCTGCTACGACAACTGCCTACAAGCTAGCCCCAGCGTCTGTATCGATCCGCTCGTTCTGCCGCTCCGGCGACTAACCCTTCACTACATGCCGTGATGATGCGTCAACACCGTTATGTGCTGGGCGCGCTCATGCTGGGAGGCGTGCCGATGCGCACGCACGCCCAAAGCGCGTACGCAGACTCGGTGATGGCCATTCCCTGCACGACGCTGGTCGCCCGCGCGGCCACGCAGGCGCCTACGGTGCAGGACGTCTGGAATGCCTTCCGGTGTCGGGGGGACCGCGATGCGGTGGCGGTGGCCCTGTGGCAACAACCGCTGCTCGATCCCACCGTGCTGGACACCTTTCGCGCCGCGGTGCCGGGCAGTGCCCGGGTCGTCGCACTCATGTTCGAAGCGGCACAGTCCGAGGCGCGAACGGAGCGTCGCTTCACGGCGTTGGGCGTGCTCGCGCGCTACATCGAGCCGAGCTTCGTGGTCTCGGCAGGCGATCGTACCCGCGTGTCGCGCGATGCACGGGGCCTGTTGGAATACTCCCCGCGAATGCTGGACCATCCGCGGCCCCCGGAGCCGGTGTGGGGGCCCGCCGCATTGGAGCGCGTCACCGAACTGGCACGTGTGGCACCCGACGAGGAGATTCGGGCGGCGAGTCGCGGCGTCCTCCGGCTCTACATGGTGGGGCGAACCGCGCGGTAGCGGCGCGCGTGCCACCCGGTGCGCACGGCGACGTAACCTTGCGTTGCTGCAGGCAAACGCTGCGAAGATCAGTGTAGCGATCGCGGGGCGTTCGCTGTAGCCTCAAGGGCCGGTGCGAACGCCCCGCTTGCGTTGGTGTGGGCGTTTGCTGCAGGACGCGAGCATTACGTGATCAACCAGCCGGCTTCGTATATGGCGCGAGATCACGACATGCGCGACACCTTTACGTTTTGGCTTGGGCGCCGCAATATCGCGCGCCCTCGCTTCGTCCCCATCGACCGAAGTGGCAAATGAATGATTCACGGCGTGCCTCGGTGAGCTTGATCCCGTCGGCTCTCTCCATCGTCATTGCAGTGGTGATCTATCGCTGGCTGCCTTCAAGCTCCGGCGCGATGGCGAAGCTCGCCGCCTCGATCTTGCTCTCGTTTCCGGTCTTCGCCGGTGGTTTGGTGTTGCGTAGTCCTCCACAGCTACTCGACCGAGGAGGTGCGCGTCGAATGCTTCTTGTCGGAGCGAGCACGGCGCTGCTCGGCGCGCGCGAGGCGGCTCGCCTGTACGGTGTGCAACTCTCTCGCATCCTTGAGAACGTGTACTTCGCACTGTTGCTGGTGCTGATCGGTGCGATGGTCTGGTCGTGGCGGCAGGCGCGCCAGCCGTCACCCTCCTCCACGATGCGCTCCCGCTAGGTCTCGCGCATGTCATACAATGTGCGCTGAAGCAGACGAGCAAGTGATGGAAGCCCGCTGCGCTCGCATTCTACTTCATTCCTTCCTGCATAGCCGGAGCGTTCCCCCCCCCCTCCGCCTACCCCTCATTCCTCCAGTCGTCGAGAAGAAGGCGTAGTCATCACCTCCCTCCGCGGCATCAGCCCGTGCGACATCGATCGCCATCAGCATCAAGTCGGAGCCGACCGTGGGTACCCGCGCGAAGTGCTCGACAGCAGGCAGTTGCGCTAGACGAAGAGGGCAAACAGCACTGCTGCGTGCACAGCGGCGCGGTCGCGCATGGACACGGGGCTACCAGGCACGCCCGTCACATGCTCATCGCGGTTTCCGCCACACGATGACGAAGACGCCACAGCCA
>JALOPN010000039.1 GCA_025453875.1 Gemmatimonadaceae bacterium
GCGCGCCGCTCGGCCGACGTGCGGCGCGTGCTGCGCATCTGCTGCGCGTAGATGCGCAGCACCGTGGCAATGGACGTGCCCCACTTCTCGCTCTGCGCGATATGCGAGGCCAGACCGCGCAACTCCTCCACGCCCGTCCGCTCATAGGGAGCGAGCAGCGCCTGCTGGCGCGGTTGACCGGCGGCGACGCGGCGCGTGATGCCGCGCAGCTCCGCCGCGAGCGCGGGATGTACCGGACCGAGCTCACGCGCGACGCGCTGCAGCGCCGCGTCAAGTCCGGCGCCGGCTTCAACACTTACCACGAGCAGATCGAGCGCATCGGGCACACCGCGCCGAATGGCATCCTGCCGCGCCTGCACACGCTGCCGCAGCCACCAGCGCGGCGCTTCGAAGGCCACCGCACCCGCCGTGAGCGCGATGGCGACGCGCACCGACCACGGGGATCCCATGGTGGCGAGTGATGCGACCAACGTGGCCAGCACACCCATGCCGGCACGCCACAGCGCCAGCTGCGCCACGGCACCGGGCTGATCCACACCGGCGCGCAGCAGCAGCGCACCGTTGTGCGTGGTGTCGCGCACCGCTTCCGGGAGTAGTGACGCCAATCCGTCGAGCAGTCCATCGGGGTCGTCGCCCGAGCGCCCTCGAGCGCGTGCACTCTTCCAGTCGGCGCCCGCCGCACGACGCAGCAGCGCGCGCCGCTCATGCGCCGTCACCACGGTGAGCGTCGCAATACCGGCCGCGAAGGCGCCCGCCAGCAGGCCGGCCACAACGGCCAACGCGAAGAAGATCGGTGACGTGGTGTTCATGTCAGATCTCGATGCGCGTGAGGTGCCGCAGCCAGACGAAACCCACCGTGAGTGACACGGCACCGTACAACAGCATGAGCCGTCCCGTACCCGTCGTGGTGAGATCGCGCACGTATTCGGGATTCACGACCTGCAGCAGCAGAAACAACCCGAGTGGCAGCGCCGCCAGGATCTTCGCCGAGGCGCGCGCTTCGGCCGTCAGCACCTCGACCTGTGCACGGAAGGCCATCCGTTCGCGGACCAGCGTGGCGAGCCGTCCCAGCAGCTCCGACAAGTTGCCACCGGTCTCTCGCTGCACGGTGATGGCCAGCACAAGCAGGCGCGCGTCGGCCGTATCCAGACGCCGCTGCAGGTTGTCGAGCGCCTGCCGCGTATCGATGCCGAGGCGCTGTTCATCGTGAAAGCGCACGAACTCGGGACCGATCGGTGCGGGCAGCTCCGCTCCCACGAAACCGAGACTCGCCGGCAGCGAGTAGCCCGCACGCAGCGCATTCGCCAGCATGTCCACCGCGTCGGGCAACTGCTGTTCGACGCGCCGCCGGCGCGCCGCACGACCGGAGAGCACCGCAAACCACGGTGAATCCTGTACCGCGTGCCGCAACCGCTGCCATCGTCCCTGCGCCGGCGACTCATCCCGTCGAAGGATCGAATCCTGCGCCTCACGCCGATCGCCAGCGAGTTCCGCGAGGCGCTCACGGAGCGCACGATCGGCGGCGAACCAGCGACGGTCGGCCCAGAGATACGCGCCCACCAGCGCCAGCGTGATGCTCACGCCCACACCCACGGCGGCCAGCACGGGCGACAGCATCACGCGGCCTCACTCGTGGGCGCATCCCCCGCCTGGAAGAGCGCCGCCGGCACGGCCACGCCTGCCACCGCGAGGCGATCGAGAAAGCGCGGCGTGACGCCGCACGCTTCGAAGGCACCGTCCACCGTGCCGTCCGCGCGCACACCGTCGCGACGGAAGCGAAACAGTTCCCGCACCACGATGCCTTCGCTCGTGAGTTCGCCTACTTCGCAGATGCTCACCACGCGACGCGAACCATCGGCCAGGCGACTTGCCTGCACCACCAGATCGATCGCCGAGCTTACTTGTTCACGCACGGCACGATCGGGCAGATCGGCGCCGGCGAAACGGACCATCGTTTCGAGGCGACCAATCGCGTCGCGCGGCGTGTTGGCGTGAACCGTGGTGAGCGAGCCTTCGTGGCCCGTGTTCATGGCCTGCAGCATGTCGAGCGCCTCACCAGCGCGCACTTCACCGATGATGATCCGGTCGGGTCGCATGCGCAGCGCGTTCTTCACGAGATCACGCATCGTGACTTCACCCTTGCCTTCGGCGTTGGGCGGGCGCGTTTCGAGTCGAACGACATGTTCCTGCTGCAGCCGCAACTCGGCGGCGTCCTCGATCGTGATGACACGCTCCGAGCCCGGGATGAACGAACTCAGCGCGTTGAGCAGCGTCGTCTTGCCCGACCCGGTGCCGCCCGACACGAGAATGTTGAGTCGTGCCCGCACACAGGCGCGCAGGAAGCGCTGCATGTCCGCGGTCATCGCGCCACGGTCCACCAACTGATCGGCCCCGAGTCCGGCGCCGAAGCGGCGGATCGACAGCACGGGGGCGTCCACGGCGAGCGGCGCGATGATTGCGTTCACGCGCGATCCGTCCGGCAGACGCGCGTCCACCATGGGTGAGGATTCGTCGATGCGACGGCCCACGCGGCTCACGATACGATCGATCACCGCCAGCAGGTGGGCGTTGTCGCGGAAGCCACCGGTCACTCGCTCCAGACGTCCACCGCGTTCCACGTAGATGTCGCGCGGACCGTTGATCAGGATGTCGCTGACGGTTCGGTCACGAAAGAACGGCTCGATGGGACCGAGGCCGATCACTTCGTACACGACCTGCTCCACCAGCGTCTCGCGCTCGGCCTGGCTGAGCGGTGTCGTCTCGCCACGCAGCAAGTCGGCCACGGCCTGCCGAATGCGCAGCGTGAGCTGCGCCTCGTCATCGAGCGCTTCGAGCGCTTCGAGATCGAGCCGTTCGATGAGCTGCCGGTGAATTGCCCGCTTGAGCTCTTCCACCGGCGAGAGCTCGTTGCCTTCACCGCGACGCCAGCCGAACATGCCCGACGCACTGGCATCGGAGCGCGCACCACGCACGGACGTCGCCGCCGCATCCGGCGCGGGCGGTGCGGCACGACCAGTCAGACGATCACGCAGGGTTCGAGACATGGGCTCGCGAGCAGATCAGAACGGAACGGGAAACTCGCGGGTCAGCGACGCGCGAAGAGACGGGCGAGACGCGAGCCACCAGGACGCGCCTCGAGTGGCGTCGGCGCGGCGTCGCCCGTGAGCGTGCGCACCAGCGCGGCCACTCCCTCCACCATCGGGGACGTGGGCGCGTGCTCCTGCACGAACCGACCGAACGTGATGGCGTCAGCGCAGGAGGCGTAGTCGTTGGGTACCGACACATCGATGGCGCGACCCAGCACACGCTCCGCGTCTTCGAGAGCGATGCGATCACGATCGGTCCGGCGGTTGGCGACCAGCGCGACCTTGTCGCGCGCGTAGCCGAGGCGCGTGAACACGCCCAGCGTACGCTGCGCGCTTCGCAGCGCTGAAATGTCGAGCTGCGTGACGAGCAGGATGCGATCGGCCACGTCGAGTGCCGCGATGGTCTGCTCGGCGAAGTGATGATCGACGTCGACCACGACATGGTCGAACTGCTGACGCAAGACCTCGAGCACCCGCGTCGCCGTCTCGGCGCCGAGTGGTTCGGTGGCGTCGAGTTCTTCCGCCGCGACCAGCACGTCGACACCCGCCGGATGCGACACCATGCACGAGCGCACGAACTCGCGATCGAGCGCCGTGGTGCGATTCGCGATGCTGCCGAGATCGTACACGGGGGCGAGGTCGAGCATCACGCGCACACCGGCGCCCGTGGTGGTGAAGTCCACCAGCGCCACACGACTGCCGGGGCGGCGATGTGCGAGGGCCCACGCGAGCGACAACGACAGCGTGCTGCACCCCAGTCCACCCTTGGCCGAGTACACCGGATACACACGACCGAGTGTCTCGCCGGCACTGCCAACCTGCTGCACACGTCCGATGGCGCGACGCAGGGCTTCGTCATCGGTTGGCAGCACGAGAAACTCGTGCGTTCCCGCGCGCATGGCGGCGAGCACGAGGTCGGCGTCCTTCGCCCCGGAGATCGCGATCGCGCGTGTGCGCGGCACCCGGCGCAGCGCGTCACCGAAGGCCGCGAACGCTTCACTGTGGCCGCCTTCCGGCACCGGCACGAACACGAGCGCCGGCGCCGAGCTGAGCATGGCGCGCGTGAGCGCAGCGAGGTCGGGGAGCCACGTGGCCGACGACACGCCAAGTGATTCGAGGACGCTATCGAGCTGCGCCGCCGGCAGCGACGCGTGCGGCACCGCCAAGACGCTGGCGGTCGGCAGGGATTCGGGGCGCGTTACCATGCGTGCACTTCCGGTACGTGGGACGTCTTGGAGGGGACGGTCACGGCGTCCCTCCCGGACGCGCCGTCGCAGCGGGTGGCGTGAGGCGTCCTTCGAGTGCCTCGCGCGCCGGCAGTGTGGTCGGCGGCGTCAGCCGGAGCAGATCGGCCTCACGCGGATTGTTGGGGTCGATCACGATGGGCGTGACCACGACGATGAGTTCGCTCTCGTTGCGCAACCAGCGCTGGCTCGACAGCAGATCACCAAGGATCGGGATGTTCGAGAGCAGCGGAATGCCCGTCTTCACCCGCTCACGCTCCTCGGAGAACAGTCCCGAGATGATGAGACTGCGATCGGTGAGTACATCCACCGTGCTCTCCACGCGGCGCGCCCGGATGGCCGGCACCTGGTAGCCCGCAATGGTGACGGCGTTGCTGTAATCGAGCGAGCTGACTTCCGGCTTGACGGTGAGCTTGAGCAGCGAATCGCTGAGCACTTCACCGCGGAACGTGAGCCGGACACCGAACTCGCGGAACTGGATGGTCACGAACGCCGGTGTGCCGGCCGCACCACCCTGCACAATGGGGATGGGGACTTCACCACCCGCGAGGAACGAGGCTTCCTCGCGATTGGCCGCCATGAGATTGGGCTCGGCGAGGAAGCGCGCATTACCACGCCGCTCCTCGGCATCGAGCAGCCCCAGCAGCTCGCGCGACCCGAAGGTGCTCAGCACGGTGAGGTAGCGCGCGCCGTCGAGCGTCACACTGCCGTCGTCGTTGATGTTCTCGTCGGTGCGAAACTCACCAGCGCCGACGCGCGTGCGACCGGCGTTGTCACGGGCGCGGAGCGACGTACCGATGGCGCGCAGTGCGTCCTTGCGCACCTCGGCAAACTTGACACCGAGCAGCACCTGGCGGCGCGCGGCCGACGAGCGGACAGTCACCCGGAAGTGACGACGCGGCGTGTCCACGCCCCAGAGAATCACGTCGGTCTCGCCGGGCGCCTTACCGTTGAGCACGACATCCCGCTCGCTGATCACGATCACATCGGCGACCTCGGGGTTGGCCACTGTGACCTGCGAAATGCGCGACGTGTCGCCAATGGGCACGGAACGACCGGCCCCGATCTCGATCGGCGTTGGAATCACCGTGGCGGACTGCGCCGAGAGCGCGCCACCCAGACAGAGCGCGACGGCCAGGCTGGTCGTCGCCAGCGCGCGAACCCTGGGTGCGCGCGGCGTCACCTTGAACATCGTCATTCGCGCGCTCCGTCGTTGGACTTCGTGGAATCCTTGCGCGCAAAGCGCTGCTCGGTGGCCTTGTCACCGCGGTACACGCGTACGACGTTCGAGTCGGGCACCGCGATCGCGGGCGCGTCACCAGCGGCCGCGGTTGGCGCATTCGTCGGGGATGTGCTCATGGCCGGCGCGCTCGGCGTGATCATCACAGGCGGTGCCTGCGCGGAGCGAGCGGCCGCGATGGCGGCTGCCACTTCGGGAAGCATGTCGCCGAGCGACGCACCGCTCGTTCGCGTCGAGTCGCTTTCGCCGAACCCGCGCAGCATGAGTTGCAGCCGGCCCTGATTGGCCGCGACGGCGAGCCGTTCGGCCTGCGAGGGCGTGACTTCGAGCGTCACGGTGGACGCGATCGCCGCAACGGGTGATTCGGACGATTGCGGCGCGCCAACCGCGAGCACGCGCATGTTCTGCATGATCACGCGCGACACCGGCGGACCACCGTAGGCGTCGCCCACGGTTACCAGCACATCGACGCGGCTATCGGGTTGAATGAGACCGGCCTGCCCCGATTCATCATCGAGCTTGACAGCCATGGCGCGCTTACCCGCGCCGATGCGGACGGCGAGGCCGGCAGACGCACCGTCCGGTGCGAGGCGGCCCGAGACGATGGCTTCGCCCGCAAACACCGCAACGCGTGTGACGCGGCCGATGATCGCATCGGGTGCACTGAAGGCGTCATTCGGCACCGACGCTGCCGGCACCTCACGCAGCTCGACGTCGTCGGTCGTGAGACGGTGTCCTTCGGGAACATTGGTGCGTGCCACGAGCAGCATGGCCATCGCGGGTCGCGCTTCCGCCTGGGCCGCCTGCAGCAGGTGCAGTACGGTGAAGCCGGAGACGGTGGCGACGACGACGGCGATGCCGAGCACGAGCGATAGGCGTCGGTCAAGCATCGGCGTGTGTCGGGCAGGCGCCCGCAGTGATGGTCATTGGAATTCGTGCCGGTATTCGGCGGCGATGGTCGGCAGGGTCGTGCGCCGCGTGAAGAACGGCGTCACGGGTTGGAAGGGCACACCGGCAACCGTGACTCGAATGCGGCGTCCGGGAATGGTGCCAACTTCGGTGACGGTCACGAGGCGAGCGTCGAGCGAACGCAGCGCGACGTTGCTCACAACGTGCTGCGTGATGGTCTGAATGCTCGCCGTGCGTTCCGCCGCGGTGGCCATGGGCAGCACCGCTCCGGCGCGCGCCGCATCGCGCACGGCGTTGGCGAGGTGATGGTATTCGAGCAGGAAGCGACCCGCGTCGAGCATGCCGAACACGAGCATGAACAGCAGCGGCGCGACGATCGCGAACTCCAGCATGGAGGCCGCGCGTTGCTCGCGACGGAACCGTCGTGCGAGCGTGCGCCACCTCATGGGAGGACCTCGCCACGCAGCACCGCAGGCCACACCGCCGCGATCGCGAGGGCACACGCCATGGGCACCGCATACGGCAACGATCGCTGCGCAACCGGTACGGCATCGAGCGACGGACCACCCGAGAGGTGCAACGCGTGCACATCGCCGCGCGCCACGTGAGCGCCGGCCCGATCCACGCCGCACCGGCGGCGAAGAACTTCACGTCGCCCGCGCCGAGCATACCGAGCAGCCAGAAGGGCAGCCACAGGGCGAGCCCGAGCAGGGCGGCGCCTGCGGCGGCCAGCATCGCCGCCGGTACATCCGGACGAGTAGCGGCCGCAACGATCGCACCCGCCAGCATGGCGAGGACGAGCACGTTGGGTACGCGCCGCGAACGAATGTCGGTGGTCGAGCCGGCCGCCAGCAGGATCAGGAACACGCTGGTGAGCAGCATGATCCGCGCTCCGTGTGGCGCGTGTTCGTCAGGGCATCGCGCCGTCGACGGTCTTGAACGCGCTCGCGGTCTTGTTGCCGATGGACTGGACGATGGCGATCGCGACGGCGGCGATGACGGCAACCATGATGCCGTATTCGACCATGGTCGCACCCGATTCGTCCTTCACAAAGCGGCGGATCGTGCTGGTGAACATGCGAAACTCTCTCTGTGTGCTGGTGGAAGATCCCGGCGGCGGGAGGGGGGCCGCCCGCAACGCCGACGCACCGGAGAGGAGCTCCGATGCCGGCAGAGAGAGAATGTCGGTATGCCGGGAGCGTGACTTGAGCGCCGGCCCGAAAATGGTCCGGCCGGCGCTCGTCAGGCCCGGGGCGCGCGCCCCGTCAACGGGCGGCGCGAAGCGCTCGGCTCAGGCGGCCGAGGTGCCAGCCGCAGCGCAGTGCGTGGCGAACGCGCCCGCCAGGTCGGCGGCGATTTCCTGCGCGCTCCGTCCCTCGATCTGCCAGCGCTCCAGCATGAACGCCACGTCGCCGTCCTTGAGCAGCGCGATGCTGGGCGAGCTCGGCGCGTAGCCGGTGAAGTAGCCGCGGGCGGCCTGCGTGGCCTCGCCGTCCTGACCGGCAAACACCGTGTAGAGCGCGTCCGGGCGCGGGCCGCTCTGCAGCGCCATCGCGACGGCCGGACGCGCGTTGCGGGCGGCGCAGCCGCACACGCTGTTGACCACCACGAGCTGCGTACCGCGCGCGTCCTTGAGCGTGCTGTGCACCGCGTCGGCCGAACGCAGTTCCTCGACGCCCAGTCGCGTCAACTCGGCGCGCATGGGCGCCACGATCTGTTCGGGATACATCATGGGAAGGTGCCTCCTGAAACGTTCATCCCGTGCGCGCGGACGCGAGCCGGGTACCATGCAGTCGCTGCTCGTCAGAAGCCGAGGGCGTCATCGAGCAGGTCGTCCTCGTCGCCCTCGCGCACGAGCGCGAGGATGGCTGCCTGCGGGACCACGAGGTATTGCTCGTCCTCGAACGTGATCTCGACGGCGGCCTTCTTGAAGAAGATGGCAAAATCGCCGGTGCGCGCCTGCATCGGCACGTACCGCGCCTCCCGCCCCGACCCACCGGCCGTGCGCCAGGGTTCGTCGGAGTGGTCCCCGAGGTCGGGGAGTGCCAACCCGGGACCGGTGTTCACGATCCGTCCCCCCTGCACCGCCTGGCTGTCCACGGCCGTGGCTGGCAGGTACAACCCGACCTTGCTCCGCTGTTCGCCCTCCTCGGGCTTCACGAGCACACGGTCACCAACGACGATCAGACGCTTGCGGGACATGGGCGAGAGGGAGAGACGGTCAACACACGATCACTCCGCAATCTAGTGCCGTCGGGAATGCCGAGGTTCCCGGAGCGCTTCAGCGCACATCCACCCCGGCCACATCCCGCGCCTCCCGCTCCCCGGCGCCCTCGGCCCGGATCCGCTCGACCACCGTGTCCGCAGCGTCATCACCGAACCCGAGCGAACAGATGGCGTAGTGCGCCATGCCCAGCGCCAGCTCCAGTTCTCCCATGATGACGCGCCCCACGCCGATGCGTTCGAAGTACGCCTGTTCCCCGCTCGAATGTGTGCGGACGACGATGTCGATCTGCGGGTTGGCCTGCCGCGCCAGCTCGACCACGCGGCGGGCCTGAAACGGGTCGGGGGTGGCTACCACCAACAGGCGCGCGCGATCGGGGGCCGCCTGCTCCAGAATGCCCGGTCGGGCCGCGTCGCCGTAGATCGCGCAATGTCCGCGCTCACGCAAGCGGTCCACCATCTGCCGATCCTGCTCCACGACCGCGTAGCCCACGCGACTCGCTTCGAGCGCGCGTCCGATCAGACTCCCCACGCGTCCGTAGCCCACGATGATCGCGTGTCCGCGCAGGTGCATCGCACTCGTGAGCGCGATGGGGATCTCGGCGGTGAGCTGTATCGCGTCCATGAACTGATCACGCGACGCGAGCCATGCTTCGAGACGCGGCGTGACGCGCGCAAGCAGCGGATTGAGCGAGATGGACAGCAGTGCGGCCGCCAGAATGAGACTGCGCCCTTCGGTATCGAGCAATCCGAGCGAAATGCCAAGCCCGGCGAGGATGAAACTGAACTCGCCGATTTCGCCCAGACTCGCGCCCACCTGCACCGCACTGCGCGCGGGCTTCCGCAACCGCAGCAGGACGAGCGCGCTCACCACCGGCTTGAGGATCATGACGAGCGCGACGATGGCGATCACCTCGAGCGGCTTGCGCAGCAGAATGGCCGGGTCGAAGAGCATCCCCACCGACACGAAGAAGAGCACCGCGAACGCATCGCGCAGCGGGAGGGCGTCGGCCGCCGCCTGATGACTGAGATCCGATTCGCTGATCACGAGCCCGGCGAAAAACGCGCCCAGCGCGAAGGAGACGCCGAAGAGCACGGCCGCGCCAACCGCGATGCCGAGCGCGGCGGCGAGCACCGACAGCGTGAACAACTCGCGCGAGCCCGTACGCGCGACCTGCCAGAGAAACCACGGAATCGCGCGCCGACCCACGACGTACATGATCGCGCTGAACGCCACGACTTTCGTGAGCGTGATCGTGAGCGTGAGCCACAGGGGCGTCGTCGTCGCGGCGGCCACCGTGCCGCCCATGAGCGGCGCCAGCGCCGGCAGCAGCACGAGCGCGAGCACCATGACGAGGTCTTCCACCACCATCCAGCCCACCGCCACCTTGCCCGCACCCGTATCGAGTGCACCGCGCTGCTCGAACGTGCGAATCACCACCACGGTGCTCGAGATGCAGATGCATAACCCGAACGTGATCGCACGGCCGAGTGGCCACCCCCACGCTGACGCGAGTGCGGTCCCCGCGAGCGCGAGCGCGAACATGCCCGTGAGCGCGCCCGGCACCACCACGCGTCGCACGTTGAGCAGATCGCGCACCGAGAAGTGCAGGCCCACGCCGAACATGAGCAGAATCACGCCCACTTCCGCGAGCTGACCGGCCAGCCCGACATCGGCCGTGAAGCCCGGCGAGAACGGACCGACCGCGACGCCCGCCAGCAGATAGCCCACGAGCGCTGGCAGGCCGACGCGCGTGGCCAGCCAGCCGAACACGAACGCGAGCCCGAGACCGGCCGCGAGCGTGACGATCAGCGCCGTATCGTGCGGCATCGTGTCGTGCGTGCGGAACGCGGTGTGTTGCGCGTCAGCGCACGAGGTGGAACGTCGTCTGCCGTCCGCGCGCCCAGCGCACGCGGCCGTCGGCAGCGATGATCACGTCCTCCTCCTGCGCGGAACGCACGCGCTGCCCGTTCCATTCCGGGACCGGCACCGTGGCCTGCAGTTCGATCGAGTACCACATGTTGGCAATCACCGGGAAGTCACCACGCCCCGGCACGCCCTCCTGATAGTCCCACAGGCCGATGATCGTGCCCGACCCGTGCCCGTTCGCGCCGATCGGATGCGAATAGATCGTGCCGTCGATGCCGGCAGCCTTCGCGCGCGCGAGCACCGCGGCGAGGATCTGATTGCCCGTGCGACCGGGACGCAGCTCCTCCACCGAAAAATCCTGCAGGCGATTCGACGCCAGGAGCGCCGACTTGAGCCCCGCCGGCACGTCGGTCTCGCCGGCCTTGAGCACGTAGCCCATGTGCTGCGTATCGGTGGCCAACCCCATGGCACTGATGCCGAAGTCACAGTGCAGCACATCGCCACGCATGATCACCGGATTCGGTCCCACCAGCTCCGGATTGCCGAAGAAGCGCTGCACTTCGACACTCGGCTGGAACCACGTCTGCAGACCGAGATCCTCGAGGCGCTGTCGCATCCACCAGAGCACGTCTTCCGTACGCGTCTTGCCCGGGGTGATGACGCGTTCGCTGAACGCTTCGGCAATGATCTCCCACGCGAGCGCGTTCATGCGCTCGAACGTGGCTTCCTCCTCGGGCAGACGCGAGGCGATGAAGTCCACGGCCAGCCCTTCGGCCGGCACGATGCGCTTCTGCCACTCGGCGCCGAGCGCCTCCGTGAGTCCTTCGTATTCGCCGTGCGTGAGACCGTCGGCAAAGTGCCACGTCCGCGACCAGTTGAGCGCGATGCGCTTCGGCTGCCGCTCCTCGACGGCCGCGCGCAACACCTGCCACTGATCATCGCCCCACAGCTCCGCCGTGCGGTCATTGCTGCGGCTGCCGGCCGCGGGGGCGTCCACCGCCTTCGTGCTGCGAATGGCCTTGTACACGCCGCCCTGATTCGTACCGCCGAACGCGATGCGCTCGATGCCTTCGGCGCCACGATCGAAGAACACGTAGATGGTGCGTCGGCGCGCGGCGAACGTCGTGGGCGAGACGAGCGAGCGGAACGCCGGATCCTCGTTGTACTCGCGCATGGGGATGACCCACATGTCGACGTTGTACTTGCGCATCAGCGCCGGCAGGATCGTCTCCATGCGACGCTCCAACCACTGTTGCCGCACGACCGCCTGCTCGCGCAGCGTGCCGAACGGGCGGAGCGAATCGCGCGTGGCCATGGTGCGCCACGACGGCGCCGCCATGGCGTCGCGTTCAGGGCGCGGCGTGATCGCCGGCTGTGCGGGCAATACCGTTGTGGAAACGCACAGCAGCGCGCCCGCCGCAAGCAGGCACGGCACGAACGCGCCGCGCACGGTCGATGGACTCCCACGAAGCAACGACGACATATCCACTCCTGACAGGTGACGGGACAGGCGATGTTTACGGCGCGCGTCGACGCGTGACGAACCAC
The DNA here is from genome assembly GCA_025453875.1 of Gemmatimonadaceae bacterium. Classification (GTDB taxonomy): domain Bacteria; phylum Gemmatimonadota; class Gemmatimonadetes; order Gemmatimonadales; family Gemmatimonadaceae; genus JAABRT01. The sequence goes on from JALOPN010000039.1 coordinate 12,121, forward strand.
GTCGCCACGGCGAGCAGGCCGGCGTAGCCGCCGAGCACGAGCGCGCGCTCGAGCAACGTATTGCCGGCAAGCGACCACCAATCGGCCCACGTGGCGAGCCCCGACCCCAGCGGCTCACGACGCAGCGCGATGAGCATCGAGCTGGTGCCGAACTCGGCCGCCACTTCGATGCCGACAAACGATGCCACGCGCGCCGGCCAGCGCCGCAGCGGGAAGTTGCTCAGATGCCACGTGAGCGCACCACAGGCGAGCACCACGCCCACGATCAGCGCGAGGAGGAACACCTGCCACCCCGCTACGGAATCGAGCGAGAGGACGGCGGCCCGATAGAGGCGCAGCACCACGCCCGTGACGCCGGCAATTTCGAGCGTGTGCCGTGAGAAGGCACGCCACGCGCCCGCCTTTGGGATCGCCAGGAAGGAGCCTGAGGGGGGTGCGGAGCTCATGCGAGCGAAGCTACGCGCGCTCGTCGCGCGCGCTACCCGCCGGCGCATCACTCGCGACCGGACGCACCTGTTCAAGCAGCCACGACAGACTCGCCGGGAGCTGCGCGCGCCAATAGTCCCAGTTGTGGGTGCCTGCGTGCTCGCGGAACGTGTACGGCACGCCAAGACCGCGCAGCGCAGCGGCGAAGCCCCGGCTGTGGCCGAGATAGGGATCATCGACGCCGCAATCGAAGAAGAGCGCCGGCACGCGGATCCCTGCCGCCGTCAGTCGCGTCACGAGACGCGCCGGCTCGCGCGCGTACCAGCCGATCGTGTCGCGTCCGAACGCGGGCGCAAACCAACGCGTGTATCGACGCTCTCCGGCCGCCTCGCGCAGTTCGTCGGGGGTCCGAGCCCACCGCAGATCCGACGGGGCGACATTCGCCGGCACGCGATCCGCGCCGAGCAATGATGGCGTGAGGACGCCGGAGTGACTCGCCGCCGCCGAAAACACGTCGGGATAACGCAAGGCGAGTGAGACGGCGCCGTAGCCGCCCATGCTCAGGCCCGCGATGGCCCGGTGCCGCGCGGCGCGGCGCGTGCGATAGTGCGCATCGACGTGCGCGACCAGATCACGTGCGATGTAATCGTCGTAGTGCGGCCACGGCACGCAGTACTGATCGGCCGACTCGCGTCGCGCCGTGTCGCGACGACATCCGGGGAGATCGGGGAGCGCCGCCCACGTGGTGTACCACGAATCGTCACCATCAGGCATCGCGATGATCGCTTCCGGCGCTCCCGTCGCCACGAGCGAGTCCATGACGAGGTGCAGTCGCGCGTGACGCACCCAGTTGTCCTCGTCGCCACTCACCCCGTGCAGGTAGAAGAGCACCGGGAAGCGAGCGCTGGTATCGCGCGCGTACGACGGCGGCAGATAGAGCACGAGCCGCTTGGTGGTGCCGAGTGACTGCGACCACACGGTATCGGTGCGAACCACGCCCGAAGGCGGCAATGCCGCAGACGGTGATGCCGCAGTGGACGTTGCTCCCACCAATGGCTGCTGCGCGCCGACGGGGGTCGCCGTACACCACAGCGCACCGGCGAGCGCGAGCAGGCGTGCACGCATCAGCGGATCACGGTCCCGATGCGCCCCCACCGAATGTCGGTGAGGAACGGCAGGAGATCGTCGCTGTCGAGCCCGTTGTACGAGTAGTACACGAAGGCCGGACGGCCACGCACGTTGTCGCGCGGCACGAGTCCCCAATAGCGGCCGTCCTTCGAGTCGTAGCGATTGTCGCCGAGCATGAAGAGATAGCCGTCGGGCACGACGAGCGGTCCCCAGTCGTCGAGCGTGGGAACCGCCGGCGGATCGCCGAAGCGACTGCCGCGCAGCTCGTGTCCTTTCTGCCACTCGAAGAGCGAGACGGTGAACGAGCCGTCCATCTTCGGATTCACGCGCATCGCCTCGGGCTGCGGCTGCGGTGCGCCATTGAGGTGAAAGAGCCCACCACGCATGTACACGGTGTCACCGGCCACGGCGACGAGACGCTTGACGAGCGTTGGCGTCGGATCGTCCGGCTGATCGATCTGCACCGGCGACACGAACACGACGACATCACCACGCGCGGGTTCGTCGTAGCCCGGCAGATTGATGTTCGTGAACGGGACATGCGGGCCGTATGCCAGCTTGTTCACGAACAGCCAATCACCCACGAGCAACGTGGGCTGCATGCTGCCCGACGGAATGCGGTACGCCTCGAAGAGAAACGTCCGGATGAAGAAGAAGATCACGAGCGTCCAGAGGACCGCCTTGATGTTCTCCTTTGCCGATGGACGCTCGGCGTCGGGACGACTCGGGGACTTGCCGGAGCGCAGCGCCGCGACGGAACTGGCGGGAGCGTCGGACGGGGTCTTGGACGAACGGGCCACGGCGACAGAGCGAAGAGGGACGGGGACAAGCGACGAGGGGGCGCGTCCGTGCGGGACGCGCCCCCTCGTCACGGCTGCCGAGAAAGATCAGCCCTTGAGGTGCTTGCTGACCAGTGCCGTCAGCTCGAACATCGTGACCGACTTCTTGCCGCCGAAGATCACCTTGAGCTTGTCGTCGGCGTTGATCTGCCGCTTGTTCTTGGCGTCCTGGAGGCCGTTCTTCTTGATGTACTCCCAGATCTTCTTCGTCGCTTCGGTGCGCGGCAGCGGCTTCGTGCCGATCACCGCGCCGAGGTCGGCCGACGGCGTCATCGCCTTCATGAACGCCGCGTTCGGCGTGCGCTTCTTGGCAGCCTTCTTCGGGGCGGCCTTCTTGGGCGCGGCCTTCTTCGCAGCGGCCTTCTTCGGAGCCGCCTTCTTCGCGGCCTTCTTCGGGGCAGCCTTCTTCGCGGCGGCCTTCTTGGGGGCGGCCTTCTTCGCCGCCTTCTTGGCAGACTTCTTCGCAGGGGCCATGGAATCTCCTGGGTTGGGTACCGGTCCGTGTCGCGCAGTTTGTGCGTGACGCGCCACAAGCTATATGGCGCCGTGGGTCGCGCAATAGGGGCGGCGCATCATTTTCCCTAGGGAACGGCGCAATTTCCCCTAGGGAACGCCCGCGCGGTGCCTCGGACGCCCCGAGGAGGTCCCCACGAGGGGGTGAAAATCGGTCCGCAACGTGGCGCGCAGCCATGGCACGATCGTCGCGATCACCGAGGGCGCGACGCGTCGCGACGGCAACTGCGCATAGCGGCGCGGATCACCATCGGCATCGTCGAGCAGCAGGTGATCCACCGCCGCGAGACGGCGCACCGTCACGCGCGTCGCCCCACGCGCGCGCAGCAGTGCCGCGAGGGTGTCCGCCTCGGCGGGTGCAACCTGTCCATCGGCCGCGCCGTGCACGAGGAGCACGGCGGCCGACACCGCGCCAAGTCGCGTGCGCGGGTCGCGCGCCAACCACGCGCGCAGCCAGGGATCGACACGCGCGAGTGCCGTCACGGGCGCCAGCGGTGCATCACGCGCAATCGCCTGTCGCTGGTGCGCCGCCAGCGTCGCTCCCGAATGCGACGGTGTCCCAAGTGTCACGATGGCCGCGAACGCCTCGCGCGCGATCGCCCCCAACTCCAGCGCAAGCAGTCCGCCGTCACTGTGCGCGATCACGCCGAGCGCCTCGGCGTGCACGACCGGCTGCGTGCGCAGCCACGACAGCGCGGCGCGAACGTCGCGCAGATCGGCGTCGGCGTCCTGCGCGAAGGCCGCCCCCTCGGACGCACCGGTGCCACGGTCATCGAGACGCAACGAACCGATCCCCGACCGCGCGAGGGTGTCCGCGAGCTCGGCGAAGGGCGCGTAGCCTGCGAACGTGGGGACCGACAGATCGCGCGACTGCGGCCCATCACCGCTCACGAACAGCACCACGGGCACGGGGCGCGCCGAGTCTGTGGCGGGCAGCGTCAGCGTGCCGCGCAGTCGCACGCCGTCGTCCATGACCACGTCGACCTCACACGCGGTGATCGTGTCACGAATCGCCGGCCCGATCGGCGACGCACTCGCCCGACGCATCGGGTGCTCGACGCGCTGCAATCGCAACCCACGCGTCCGCTCCGTGGCGTCCAGCAAGGCACCGGCCGTGTCGAGGCGCACGCGCCACGTGGTTCCGTTGTCGTGCGCCACGTGCATCGTGCCGCGTTCGCTCGCGCGCACGTGCACCGTCTCGAGACCACGCGGTGCATTCAACGCGACGACGGGGACACCGTCGGCGGCTCGGCGCGCCAGTCGTTCGAGCAGCAGCCCCGATGCGTCGAGCCATGGCCAGAGGGGACGCGCCGACGCGATGGTATCCACCTGCACGACATCGCCGATCGGCGCACCGGTGAGCAGCCACCAGCCCGTTTCGTGGGCAATTGCACGCCGCATGCGCACCTGTGGCACGGGCGCCGCGCGTTCGTCGGTGAACGTCCACTGCGCGACACGCGCGTTGGTCGTGAACGTCAACCGTTCCGTGCGCCCGGTCGCCGTCCACACACGTGTCGCATGGACCCACGTCGCGCGTTCGGCGACGGTCTCGCGGGCCAGCGTATCGCCATCGCGCGAGAGCAGCACCCACGAGCGCGCGTCGGCGATTGGTTCGACGATCAACGGTTCGCGCGGCGTGCTCGGCGGCGCGTCACACGCGACCGGTGCCAGCAGGCCGATGCACAGCAGCGCACTCCGTGTGAACGCGTTGCGCATCGCCCACGCTACGCGGCGGCGAGCGCACGCAACCGCGCGATGTCCTCCACGTCCCACGGGTCGGGTGTGTCATCGTCATCGGCAAGGTCGCTCACCGCCTGCGGCGTTTCGAGCAGACACGGGATACCACGCGCGCGCCGATCCTGCAGCAGCCACCCGAACGCCTCCGCGCCGATGCGTCCCGCGCCGATGCGTGCGTGCCGGTCCTTGTTCGATCCGAGCGTGCCTTCGCTGTCGTTGAGATGCAGAAACGCGGGTGGCTCTCCCGTCGCCGCTTCGAACGCGTCGAGGACCCGCGTGACCTCCTCGCGCGAGGCGCTCAGGTCGTACCCTGACGCGTACAGGTGACACGTGTCGAGGCCATACCCCGCCCGCGCGCGCGCCGCCGCGGGCAGCCCCGCCAGCATGGCACCGACTTCCTCGGGTGTGCGCCCCACCGTCGTGCCGGCGCCGGCGGTGTTCTCGATGAGCAGCCGCGTCGTTCCATCCGGCACAGCGTCGAGCGCGCGTCGCATCGCTTCGCTCACGCGCGCGATCGCCGCGTCGCGATCCCCATCGGTGGCCGCGCCCGGATGAAAGCACACCCCGCCAACACCGAGTGCCGTACTGCGTTCGAGTTCGCGCGCGAGACCGGCCGCCGCGCGTTCCCACTTCTCGACCTCGGGGGTCGCGCAGTTGAGCACGTACCCCGCGTGCACGATCACGTGCGCCGGTGCAATGCCGGCCGCGTCGAGCGCTTCGCGAAAGCGCGCGATGCGATCGGGCTTCACGCTGACCTTCTCGTTGTAGTACTTCGGGATGGCGCTGAAGATCTGCAGCGCGTGCATGCCGCCACGACCGGCGCGACGCGCGGCCATGGGAATGCCGCCGGTGTCGAGGCAGTGGGCACCGAGCAGGAGCGGAGGGAGCGTCATCACCAAGGCGGAGTGAAGGTCAGGGAATGCGCGCGGCGCGCGAGAAGAAGAGCCGATCGCCGCCCATGGGCGGGACTTCGTACCAACCGATCACCACCCCGGACCGGCGCACTACCACCAGCGGATCGGACGCGAGATTGAGTCCGCTGCTCACGAGGTGCCGTCCCTCCCAGAGATGCCCCGCAGTGCGCGAGATGGCCAGCGCCACGCGGCGCCGCGTGCCGCTGTTCGGGTCTTCGTACGCGACCGCGACCACATTGCCGTCGGACGCGACCCGCGCGGGGCCGAGCCGTTCGCCGTACACGATGGGCTGCGGCGGTTCGAAGCCACCGCGCGGGTCCATCTGGTGCGCGTAGAAGAACCCCGGCCCTTCGGGCCCGACCAGCGCGTAGGCGACGTGGACAAAACCGTTCACTGCGTCCACCGAGAGCCCCGCTGGCGGACGGCCGCACCCCACGGGAATGCCACGCGGCACATCGCGTGCGTCGCTCGAGCCCTGATCGAGCGTGTCCACGGGAATGGGGCCGCGCCACGCGCTGTCGCCCGCGTAGCGCCACGACGCCAGCAGGTGCACGCGGAGCCCGTCACGCAGCGACCACCACACCGCCACTTCGCCCCGCGGCGTCGACTCGAGACGCAGCGAACCGGGGCATCGCGCACTGTCGTCGGGCGCGGGGCCCGTGCCCAGCGTGGTGGACGGCACAGGTGGCACCTCGAGCGCCGGCAGCGCCTCACCGGCCGCGCGCTCGGCCTGCGCCGCCGGCAGCGCGGCGAGGCGCGTCTCCAGGGCGCGTTTGGCGGGCGCGTCGCGGTTGTCGAGCTCCCGACTCGCGAGCCAGTCCCTCCGGGCCCGTTCGAGCGCGGGCGGGCCGGTTTCGAGCCACACCGGCGGGTCGAGCAGCACGACTCCCGTCGGATCATCGCGGGTGAGGACCGGCGTCTCGTCCTCCCAGACGATGTCCGCGGCACCGAAGAGGCATCCGGCCAGCACGAGGGGCACGGTGGACAGCAGCAGGCGCAATCGCATGCCGGACGTTAATCGGCCGCACGCGCGACGGTTAAGTTGCGGCGAGGGCGCGCGGTCCGCGTCGCGCCGGTGTGCTGCCTACGGACTTCCGGGAGACTCTCCATGTCGTTTGCTGCCTTCGACGGCGCGCGTCGCGTGCCCACTGCCGTCAACGAACCCATCCGCGCGTACGCGCCCGGCTCGCCCGAGAAGCGTGCCCTCAAGGCGCGGCTCGCGGCGATGGCCACCGAGCAGCCGGAGATTCCAGTTGTCGTGGGCGGCCGGCGCATTCACACGGGTGATCTGGGCACTGCCACGATGCCGTGTGATCATCGCCACGTGCTCGCGACGTTCCACAAGGCGCGCCCGGAAGACGTGCGCGCGGCCATCGCGGCATCGACCGAGGCGCAGCGCGACTGGGCGAACACGCGCTGGGAAGACCGCGCGGCGATCTTTCTGCGCGCGGCCGAATTGCTCACCACTTCGTGGCGCGATACGCTCAACGCGGCCACGATGCTCGGGCAGGCGAAGACGGTGTTCCAGTCGGAAATCGACGCGGCGTGCGAACTGATAGACTTCTGGCGCTTCAACGCGCAGTTCGCGCAGGAGCTCTACGCCGAGCAGCCGATCACGGACCACAGCATGTGGAACCAGCTCGACTACCGGCCGCTC
>JALOPN010000248.1 GCA_025453875.1 Gemmatimonadaceae bacterium
CGCTCGGCGTCGCGTCCCTTGCGACGATACACGTACGACGACACGGGACGACGCACGGGACCGAAGCTCGAGAGCGGGAGGCGCGCCGTGCGACCGGCGGCGTCCACGAGTTCCACGCTCAGGTCGGGGGGCGTGGTGTCCCTGGCCGGCGGACGACGATTGCGCGACGGGTTGCCTCGGGCGGCACTGTCACGTGTGGCACGACGCGCGGTGCTGTCGGTGCGCGTTGAATCACGACCCGCGGAATCGCGCGCCGTGCGCCGCGCCCCGGGGGTGGCATCGGTGACCATGAGCGACAGCGTGAGCGCGCTCCGGGCATCGAGCGCCAGTGCGCGCTGCAGCGAATCCGAGAGCGTCACGCGAAAGCGTGCGGGCCAGCGTGGCGTGCTGTCGCGACCGGCCGGCGCGTTGTTCCAGCCGAGTCGCAGTGCCGCGTTGCGCTGGGTGCTGTTGCGCGAGCGGAAGGGGAGATCGAACTCGCGCCACGTCGACAACGAATCACCGACGAGCCGCACGCCCGGCGTGGACGCGGTCGTGAGGTCGATGTCTTCCTCGAAGGTTGCGAGTCGTCGTTCCTCACCATCGGCGTAGCGCGCCCAGTACATCGTGGGGGGCAGCCAGTCGCCGGCGCTGCGGTGATCGCGAAAGAGGGCGCGGTATTCGTGGCGGTTGTTGAGCGTGGCCTCGAGGAATCCGCCAATCATCACGCGACCGAACTGCCGCTGCGCCTCGCCATCGATGAGCGCGTCGAGCTGCAGTCGGCGCGCCGAGAAGGGCCCGTTGTCCTTGTTGTTCCAGCGCGTGTTCCACTGGCCGTGGTTGGCGCGGTACATGAGGATCGCGCTCTTGAACGCGGTGCTCCCAGGTGAGAACGTCACGCGGTCGTACTGCGTGAGGCCGTTGAAGGTGCTGACGTCGCCGTCGTGCGTGCCGTGAATGACGAGGTAGGGGACATCGCGCAGCGGTGTCGGCTTGTCGCTCGGACGGTACTGGCCGTCCACCGGCGCGATGGCAACGAGCGCCTTGATGGCGAAGCCGAAATCGAAGCGCTGATTGGCGTCGTCGGGATAGTGCGAGAGCGTGTTGAACGCGCCGGCCACCGCGACGGCTTCACCGCCGCGCGAGTGTCCCATGAGCGCGATGCGCGAGAAGTCCACGCGACCGGCGAGGGGCTTGCCGGCCGTGTCGGCAAGGGCGCGCCAGGTCTCGAGATGCTTGAGCAGCATCCAGCCGCGCGCATCGTTCTCGCTGCGCGATGCACCGTTGAGGAAGTTCTCGTCAACGGAGGCCACGATGAAGCCGCGCGAGGCGAGCAGTTCGCCGAGCCAGTCGTAGCCGGGATCGGAAAAGTCCGTCATGTCGTGGTTGCCGTGCACCACCAGCACGAGCGGGTGCACACCGGTGCCTTCGGGGTACCAGACACGACCGTTGCGCGGGAAGGCCTTGGTGGCGAAGCCCCAGTACTTCTCGCGGCTCTTCGCCGCACCGCCGTCATACGACACGAACGGCGACGCGTCCACGCTGCTCGTGCGGTACGTCACCGAGTCGCGGTACTCGGGGCGGCGCTTGTCGGTGCCGCTGCCGTAGTAGAGCGTGCGCACGGTGAGCGGTCCGCGGTCGCCCGGGTTGGGCGCGGTGATCGAACGGGTCGCCAGCACACGGGCGGCGTCGCTCGTGGCGAGCGCGGGGGGCTGGTAGAGGCAGGCGCCGAGCAGGAGCGGCGCGAGGGCGAGGGCGAGTCTGGGCGCAGTCACCAGTGGAGCTTAGCCCGACGGGCGCCGGCGTGCCACGCGCGCGGCGTCCGCTCGGGACGCGCGCGAGGGCCGTGGGACGAACCGCCCTCTCGCGCGGACGAAGGCCGGTGTGCAGGTTAGCGCATGAACCGCCGCCATTTCGTCTCCGCCCTCTCCGGTGCCACGCTGGTACCGGCGGCCCTCCCGTCGTTCCTGCCGCAGGCCATGCGCCGTCTGGCCGACGCCACGCAGGTCGCCATCGGTCGCGGCGCGCCACTGCCGCTGCCCGGCCAGCCCGATGCGTACGCCGCGGCCCTCGCCAACGACGAGGACTACTGGCAGCCCATTCAGCGCGCGTTCGATGTGAACCGCCAGCTGCTCAATCTCAACAACGGTGGCGTGTCACCGAGTCCGTCGCACGTGATGGATGCGATGGTGCGCGACCTGCGCTTCTCGAACGAGCTGCCGGTGGAGCACATGTGGCGTGTGTTGGAGCCGCGCGTTGAGACGGCGCGTGACCTGCTCGCGCGCGAGTTCGGCTGTGACGCCGAGGAAATCGCGATCACGCGCAACGCGTCGGAGAGTCTCGAGAATCTCATCTTCGGGCTCGACCTCAAGCGCGGCGATGAAGTGGTGGTGAGCAACCAGAACTACCCGCGCATGCTCACGGCGTGGGATCAGCGCGTGCGTCGCGACGGCATCGTGCTCAAGCAGGTGTCCTTCCCGGTGCCGCCGCCAACGCAGCAGGTCATCGTGGATGCGGTGGCGGCCGCGATCACGCCGCGCACTCGCGCCATCGAACTGCCGCACATCACCAACCTCTCGGGGCACATCCTCCCCATTCGCGAGATCGTGCAGCTCGCACGACCGCGCGGCATTCCCGTGCTGGTGGATGGGGCGCACGCCTTCGCGCATTTCCCGTTCACGCGTGAGGCGCTCGACTGCGAGTACTACGGCACCAGTCTGCACAAGTGGCTCTACGCGCCCATCGGCACGGGCTTCCTGTACATCAAGCGCGATCGTATTCCCGGCATCTGGCCGCTCATGGCGGCCGGCAAGCATCAGGATGCCGACATTCGCAAATTCGAGGAGATCGGCACGCATCCGGCAGCGAACCACAACGCGATTCCGCTCGCCGTCGCGTTCCACCGCGGCATTGGTGGCGAGCGCAAGATTGCGCGCCTGCGCTACCTGCGTGATCGCTGGGCGAAGCGGGCCGTCGCGGAAGGCAACGGACGCGTGCGCATGCTCACCGCACTCGACTCGCCACACACGGGTGGGATCGGGCTCGTGAGCATCGAAGGCATCGCCCCCAACGATCTCGTCGGGTGGTTCAGTCGCAAGCATCGCATTGTGTCCACGCCCATCAATCACCCCGAGTTCTCGGGGGTGCGCATCACGCCCAACGTCTACACGACCGTGGACGAGGTGGACCGCTTCGCCGAGGTCGTGCTCGAGGCGGCGCACCGGGGGATCACGTAAGGCCTTCCGGGGCCGTGCGACCCTCGCCTGAAACCGCCCGCCCCGGCCGTTCGTACGGTTCAACAACCGGAGGCTCTCATGATCGGATTCCTGCTCTCGCTTGCGATTGCCGCCCTGCTGGCGGTGACAGTACACGGTGCCACGCGACGCTTCGTGCGCGATCGGCT
>JALOPN010000249.1 GCA_025453875.1 Gemmatimonadaceae bacterium
CACCGACGGATTCGTGGTCAACCCGCTGCGCTTTCCGGGCGGCTCCATCGGGCACCTGGCGGTGCACGGGACGCTCAACGATCTCGCCATGATGGGCGCCCGTCCAATGGCGCTCACGCTGGGGCTGATCATCGAGGAAGGGCTGGACATGGCCCTGCTCGACGGCATCCTCGACGATATCGCGAGCAGTGCGACGGATGCGGGCGTGCGCGTCGTGGCCGGTGACACCAAGGTGGTCGAGCGGGGAAGTGCCGACGGCCTCTTCATCACCACCACGGGCATCGGCGTGGTGCAGGCGCCGTTCACACCCTCGGCGAGCGCCGTCAGGGCTGGTGATGTGCTGCTCGTGAGCGGCCCGCTTGCCCGGCATGGCATGGCGGTCATGACGGCGCGGGAGCAGCTCGGCCTCGAGAACACCATCACGAGTGATACCGCCTGCCTCTGGCCACTGGTCGAGCGGCTGCGCGACGCCGTGGGGGAGCAGGTGCACGCCTTGCGCGACCCGACCCGCGGTGGTGTGGCGAGCACCGTCAACGAGATCGCCCAAGCGTCCGGGGTTGGTATCGAGCTCGAGGAGCGGCTGCTCCCCGTTCCGGCCGACGTGCGCGGTGCCTGTGAACTGCTCGGGCTCGACCCACTCTTCGTGGCCAACGAAGGCGTGCTGTGCGCGTTCGTCGCACCCGAGGCGGCGGGACGGGCACTGGCGGCGCTCCGCTCGCATTCGTTGGGGGAGCACGCCGCCATTATCGGGCGCGCCGTTGCCGACCACCCGGGACTGGTCGTGCTGCGTACCGGCATCGGGGGCCGTCGCGTGGTCGACATGTTGCCCGGCGAGCAGCTGCCGCGCATCTGTTGACCGCCGGGACGCCGAACCGCGCCGTCAGCCGAGTGCGCGCGGCACGAGCGACCGCTGCCACTTGATGCGTGAGTAGACCACCTGAAAGCCGGCGCGCTGCGCGTTCTTCTGCGACGTGCTGCCAGGGGCGGCCACCATCATCGCGAGATCGCACCCCGACTCGGCGGCGAAGCGCAGGCGCGCGTCGAGCAAGGCGCGCTGCGCGCCGCGCCGTCGCGCGGTCGGGATGGTGCTGGCACCAGCGAAGAGGGCCACGCCCTCGTGCAGGTGCAGGGCACCGGTCGCGATCGGCAGGCCGTGTTCGGTGGCCACAAAACAGTGGGTGTCGGCGGCGCGCGCGTTCACACGCCCGAGGCCCCGCACGAACTCCGCGATCGACGACTGCTCGCCCCACCCCTCGGCGGCAAGGTCGGCCCACCAGTCGGCTTCGCCGGGTGCCGTGCGGCGCACGGTGAGGGATGCATGCGACGCGGTCGGCCGATAGACCGGCTGTACGAGCACCGTGGACCACTCGATCACGTGGTACGCCCGCTCGGCGAGGAGCGCCAACACCGCGGGGTCGGCCAATGGACTCACCTCGTGCTGCACATCGCCACCCCGTTCGGCGAAGAACGCCTCGGCCTCGTCGACCTGCGCGGCCGTGGGTGTCGAAAAGAGGCCGAGTCCGAAGGTCTGGGTGAGCGGCGACCCGACGCCGTCGAACATGGCCCAGGTGCCGCCGATGTCGCGCCATGTTGCCCCGACCTCAGGGTCGAGCATCGCCCGTGCCTCGACGAAGGCGGCGTTGGCGTGGGCTTCGGTCCGCTCGAGGCGGCGGGCGAGGGCAAGGTCGCTGAGCAGGTGTGTCGTCATCGGACGCAGCGTGGTGTGTATATTCATCGCATGAACGTGCTGTTGCTTCTTCAGGCGGTCGATCCGGCGGGTCGCTACACCGGCGGCGGGCTGCCCAAGGGCGCCGTCATCATCGTCGCGCTGGTCTTGCTCTATTTCCTGCCCAGCATGTTGGCGTGGTCACGGAAAAGCCAGCGGCGCTGGAAAATCACGGCCATCAATGCGCTGCTCGGGTGGACGGTGATCGGCTGGATTGTGTCCATGGTCATGACGTGGGCGTACGAGCCGCCGCCGGAAGGAGAAACAGACACCCTCCGCCATCGCTGAGCGGCAGTCGGTAACTGCGGTAGCGCAACGGCGGTACAGACACGGCGTCATGTCTGACTGCGCTATCGGCAAGCGGCGCGGACGCTCGTTGATCCGCTGACCGATGACGTCGTCAAACTCACGTGGTTGTCCGTAGCGCTATTGCGTTACTGCTGTTACGTCGCCGCTGTCACGCTACCGCCGTCATGTTGCCGCGAGGGCGCCTCCGTCCGTCTCTCCTCACCCTGGCGTCGCCATGATCTCCAGCAAATTGCCGTCCGGGTCCTCGAGAACCGCCTCGTAGTAGCCATCGCCGGTCTCACGAGGCGCCGAGCGCACCGGCACCCCGGCGTCTCGCATCTGCGCGCACAGTGCATCGACCGCCTCACGCGGTCCGATCGCAACCGCGACGTGCGCGAATCCCACGCGCTCGCCGTACAGCGCATCGTCGAGGTCGGGGACCGCCATGATCTCCAGCCGCGAGCCACCGCCTGGAAAGGTCAGAAAGTGCGACCGGAAGCCCTGACGTCGCCGGCTCTCGTAGACCGCGTTCGCCGTGGCCCCGAACCAGCGCGTATAGAAATCGCGCAACCGCTCGAGGTCCCGTGTCCAGAGCGCCAGATGTTCGACGACCATGTCGTTGTTCAAGGCGTGAAGACGCAGCTGCTGCGTGCCGGCAGCACCACCGTGCGTACGGCACCGCTCCCCGTGGGTGCGCCGCAAACGCCCAGCGCGTCCCGCGCGGGCACGACGGCCGGCACCCGCACCTCGGCAGACGTGGTGTCGTTGTTGATGGCCACCACCACCCGGCCGCGTCGATACACGAACTGCTGATCGTTCACGATCAGATGCTCGGTGGCGCCACGTCGCAGGTCCGCGTGCGCGGCGCGCGCCTGCAGCAACGCCTGTACATGCGTCCACACCGCTTGCTGCTCGGGGGTGCGGCCGCTCGCCTCGAACGCGTTGCGCGCATCGCCCGGCCAACCACCCGGGAAGTCGCGCCGGTTGTCAGGATCGGGCCCACCGGCGATCGCGATCTCGTCGCCGTAGTACACCAACGGCGTGCCTCGGGTGGTCAACACCGTCGTGAAGGCGAGCTTGAGCCCTTCGACCGAGGCGCCGGGTTCCCCCATGAAGCGCGACACGTCGTGCAACCCGAGGAAGGGCATGAGACCATTCGGCTTGTCGTACAGGTGGTCGCGCATGAGCATCTGCGCGATCCCCCGGACCGACTTGCCGGCAATGAAGGCGTCGCGGATGGGGTAGAACAGCGGGAAGTCGAACAGATAATCCACGCCGGTGCGGATCCCGTCGTGCGTGCGATGGCTTCCCTCGAAGAACCGGATCATCGCCGGGTCGCCGTCGAACACCTCGCCCACCACACGC
>JALOPN010000250.1 GCA_025453875.1 Gemmatimonadaceae bacterium
GAGCCTCGCGGCCGTCTCGCGCGAGTACCGCTCGGGGATCATCACCGTGCCAAGCGATGTGCGGTCCCTGCGCCGCGTCGATCTCATGCTCGCGTCGGAGAATGCCACCGGTCGCCTCACCGGCGTCGTGAAGGACCGCCAGGGGACACCGCTGGCCGACATCCAGCTGGCGCTCGATGGTGCCGCCGAACCCGTCATCACCGACGTCACGGGACGTTTCACCTTTCCCGACGCGCCGCTTGGCTCGCGCATGCTCTATGTGCGGGCGATCGGCTACCAACCCGTCGGTCAACTCGTCGAGGTGCGCGCCGATCGCAATGAACCGCTCGAGATTCCGTTCGACCGCATCGTGCAACTCGAGGGCGTGAAGGTCACGGAGAAGGTCAAGGTGCGTCTCGATCGCGCCGAGTTCGAGCTGCGCAAGCGCGCCGGCTTCGGGCGCGTGATCGACGAGGCGATGCTCGCGCGGTTCCCGAACGTGCGCGCGGCGATCCAGCAGACGCCGGGGGTGATCGTGCAATCGGATGCCGGACGCGCGACCAGCGACTTCGTGATCCTGGGTCGCAACGGCTGCCCCGCCTACGTGTACCTCGACGGGACGATCACGAACAACGAGGAGGTCAACCGCATCCCCATGGAGAACCTCGCGGCCGTGGAGTTCTTCACGACCGTCGCCTTCGCGCCGGCGCGCTTCCAGCCGCTGGGCAGCAACTGCGCGGTGGTGCTCTTCTGGACCAAGTTCGGCTTGCGGCCATGAGGGCAGGGGGCCATCGTGTCGCGCTGGTTCTGGCGCTCTCGGGCCTCGTGAACGCTGGTGCGCTGTGGGCGTCCGCCGGTGCGCAGACCCCGCACTCCGCCGGTTCGCGCGTGGACACGGTCACCGGCGTCGTCTTCGATTCCCTCGTGCGCGAACCCCTGGCGGGCGCGCTCGTGGTGGCGCGCCCGCACGTCGCGGTGGCCGTGGCCGACGAACGCGGACGGTTCGAGCTGATCAGTGATTCGCTCGTGCAGCAGCTCGTGGTGCACCACGCGTCGCTCGACGTGATGGGGCTCGATGGCATCGGCGCGAGACGCCCTGACGGCGCGACGCGTTGGCGCGATGTCCGTCTCGCCACGCCGTCGTACGCCACGCTGCAGCGCGCCGTCTGCCCGAGCGCTGCGCCGTTCGACGACGAGCTCAATGCGTCTCGCGCGATCCTCGTCGGCTCGACGCGGCGCGCGCCGACCTCGGCCGCGAGCACCACGCCCGTCCTGCTCGCCGGCGTCGACGTGCAGGTCGCGTGGGCTGCGCCGGACGGCCGCGTCGTGACACCGCGCCGCACGCGCACCGATTCGCTTGGCACGTGGGCCGTCTGTGATGTGCCACGCACCACGGAACTCACCGTCACCGCCATCAGCGTCGAGTACGAGAGCGGCGTGGTGCGACTCGCGAGTGATGCCCACGCCGTGCGTCGCGTCGATCTGCTGCTCGGTGCCACCGGTGATCGCCTCGGCGGCGTGTTGCGTGGACGCATCGTGGACGATACCGGTTTCCCGGTGGACGGGGCGCGCGTCGCGGTCGATGGCGTGACGGGCGCACAGGCCGTGGCTGATCGCTGGGGCGAGTTCCGTCTCGCGGCGGTACCGCTCGGCACCCGCATGGTGTCGGCGCAGGCGGTGGGCCACGCCCCGGTCGCGCAGGTGGTCGACGTCACCGCGACCGAGTCGGCGCCGCTCAGCATCACGCTGCCGCGCGTCACGCGACTGGAGCAGGTGCGCGACGGACAGCGCGTGGCGATTCCCGTGCGCGTGACTGATAGCGTCGCGTCCCCGCGCGCGGCGTTCGAGGCACGACGCCGCGCGGCAATCGATCCCGACCGCGCGCTGGTCGCCGGTGCCGCCGAGGTGCGGTCGGCGGGCAGTCTCTCCGCGCTGTTTGCCGGGCTGCCGTGGATCGCGGTACGTCCAGTCATCCGGGCCGGCGGCACCATCGCCGGGGGCGACCCGAGTGATTGGGCGGTGAGCATGCGGGGCGCCGGCAACTGTCGGGTGCACGTGTTCGTGGACGGCGCGCCCTCGTCGATCGACCGCGTGAATGCGCTGCCGTTCACGTTGCTCGAGGGGATCGAAGGGTATGCCAATCGCGCGGCGGCCCCAGCGGCCTTTGCAGGCGCCACCTCGGGACGGGACTGCGCCCTCGTGCTGGTCTGGACGCGTCGCGGGCTGTCCGGCGGATGACCCCGGTGCGTTCGCGACCGCGATCGACGATCTTTGGCCGCATGACCTCTCCCTTGATCCGACCCGCGGGTAGCGCGCCTCGCACCCGCCCGGACCGTGCCCGCGCGTCTCGCGCAGCGCGCGTGGCGCTCGCCGTCGCCGCTGTCGCGCTGCTCTCCCTCGTGGGCCGCACGACGGAGCTTGCCTCGGCGCCCGTCGATGAGCGGCCGTCGATCGGGGCCGCCCCCGACACCGTGCGCGGCATCGTGTTTGACAGTCTCGGTGGGGCCCCGCTGACAGAGGCGTTCATCTTCGCCGAGCCGGCCGGCGTGTCGGTACCCACCGACTCGCTGGGTCGCTTCCTGGTGGTGAGTGACAAGCGCGTCGAGCGCCTCACGGTGTATCACGATGCACTCGATGACATCGGGCTCGGCGCGATCGTGCTCGCGCGTCCGACCGATGCCGCCCGCTGGACCGATGTGACCATCGCGACCCCCTCGCTCACCACGATCTGGCGGACCGTGTGTCAGGCGGACGTGCCCGAGGACGAGAACCGCGGCGTGCTTGTCGGCTCGGTGCGCCTCGCCGACGATCGCACGCGCGTCTCCGGCGCCGGCATCACCGCGCAGTGGGAGGCGATCCTGCCGCGCACGCGTCTGCGACAGGCCGAGCAGCGCAGCACGCGCTCCGATTCCACGGGGGCGTACGCGTTGTGCGGTGTGCCGGCCGTGGGCGAACTCGTGATGGCGGGTGCGTCGGTGGAGTATGAGTCCGGTGCGGTGCAGGTCGCGCTCGCGGATCGTCCGTTGCGCCGTATCGATCTCGTGCTGGCGCCCGCCAACTCGCGCGTCGATCGGTGGCCCACGATCACGGGACGCGTCGTTGGCCCCGATCAGCAGCCTGTCGCGAATGCACGCGTCGCCGTCGATGGTGTGGACAGCGTCGTGATCGCAGACGCCGATGGTCGGTTCTCGATGGTCCGCGTGCCCCTCGGCTCGCGCATGATCGGGGCGCAGGCCGACGGCTTCGCGGCGGTGGCGCAGCAGGTGAACGTGCTGGAGGCCAACACACCCGAGGTCATCATCACGTTGGAGCGCGCGCTCAGCATCGCCGGGCTCGAGGGCATCGCCGTGACCGAGCGACGCACCATCCGGCGCGAACGTATGATGCGCGAAGCCGGCTCGCTGCGCGCCGCGCTGGAGCAGGTGCCAGGGCTCGTGGTGCAGAATATTCCCGGCAGCGACGATGCCACGCGCTTCGCGCTCTACGGGCGGGGGCGCAACCTCTCCATCGGGACGTGCTCGGTGCAGCTGCTCGTGGATGGCCTGCCGGCCACGCTC
Organism: Gemmatimonadaceae bacterium; assembly: GCA_025453875.1. GTDB lineage: Bacteria > Gemmatimonadota > Gemmatimonadetes > Gemmatimonadales > Gemmatimonadaceae > JAABRT01. Next base: position 3,537 of record JALOPN010000250.1, read on the forward strand.
GACGAGTTGCACGCGATCTCGGTGACGCAGTTTGCCGCGGTCGAGGTGTATCGCAACGTGTCGTTCGCACCGGAGCGCTTTGGCCAGTTCGCGGAAAATGACTGCGCGCTCGTGGCCTTCTGGACGCAGTACGGGTTGCGGCCGTAGGGAGCGCCCCCCCCCCCCTGAAAATGGGGGGTGTTCCACGTTTCGGGCGCCAAGCAATACTGCATGAGCTTCAACCAGCACGGTCTTGAGCTGTCATCGCGTGGTGCATGGTCTGACGGTTGCGATCGGCCAACGCGTGAAACAAAGCCGATGGAGGGAAGATCATGATGAAGTCGCCGAGCCACCGAAGCGTAAAGGGAGCGGTCGTCACTGCGGCGTTGTTGGTTCTGCTCGCGGTTCAGGTCTTCACTCTTTCTGGTACTTTCCGTCCGCCAGCGACTGAGACGCCAGAACGCATCGCGCAGCTCGCGCTCGTGAACCGAGACGGGACGCCGTCCCGTCCTTTGGCTTTGACTGGTGGGACGTCATACACCGCGTTGCTTGCATACGACGATCGATGCGCGTGGTGCGACTCCATCGCTGGTGTCTGGTCGGCTGAGCTGCTTCGCCCGCCCGCGAATGTGAACGTCGTGCTCCTCAGTTCCAGTGAGCCGCAGGCGGCACTTGAGTACGCGGTTCGACATCAATGGAACGCGCGCGTGATGCACGTCGATACCTCGGGAAGTCGACATCTGGAACGTTACGTTACGTCGCGAACACCGTGGATCTACGTTGTCGATCCTGCAGGAAAGCTCGTGGTGTCGCAGCACGGAGCCCTTCTGGGTGAGATCTTTTCGGAGTATCGTCGATGAAGTGGTGGCGCCTTCTGACTGCACTTGCCTTGTGCGCGTGCGCTCCTGAAGCACCTCGCAGCAGCGCAACGTTAGAGGCAGAGAACTCGCTGGCCCGCGCGCGAGCGTTCCTGATGCCGGGTGTCGTCAGCGTGCTGGACGTGGCGACTACACACACCGACGAAGACTCCATACTGTGGGTCTTGGTCGAGGACAGCGTACCGCTGGTGCGCTTGAACCTTCGTTCAGGTCAAATGGACGCATTCTCCCGGCGCGGCAGGGGACCGACCGATGTGTTGTTTCCCTGGAACTTCGCTGCGGCAGGTGGGCGCGATACCAGCCCTCCAATCGTCGATATCGGAGACATGAAGCTCATTTCGTTTCCATCCGCTGGAGAACCGGTTTCGACTGAGCTGCAGCCAGTGATGCGTCGTTCGAGCATTCTCAGTGATTTTCGTGCTGTTTTCCTCGGGCATCCACAAAAAATGCTGCGAATTGGCGGCAAGTGGCTCTGGCTCGAGCCCGGTGTAGCGGCACATTCTGACCGCGATCTGTGGCCACTTCGGCTGGTATCTGGCACGCCATCCCTTGGACGAAGTGACACTGTCGTCAGGCGCGACATACCTGGGGATCTTGCTCTCCATGTCGAATTGCAGACGTTGATTCCCGTTCCGCTACTGGCGCGGTGCCACGACAACCTGGCGGTACTGTATCTGGGGGACCCAGACAGTCTCGTCTGGCTGAACGGACAGCACGAGGTGGTCCATTCCGCTGCGTCAGGCATTCCACGGCGAGCTCTCACTGCAGCGGACCGCCGAAACTTCATGGCGCCACGCGTCGAACGAGAGCGGAGGTCGGCCGGTTTGCCCGCACTCGATGTCGGAGAGATGGCAAAACTGCTATCCAGTCTCGATGAACGGTTCCGATCGATCGCGCCGGATTCCACGCCTCGCGCCGAGGCATTGTGGTGCGACGCACAGGGAACCGCACTGCTGACGGCCTTCCCGGCTTTGGAGCACGCCTCTGCTGTGCAGAAAGATCGCGTGCTGGTGAGAGTATCGACCAGTGGTGTCCGCCACACGTTTCGATTGAACGCGATCGAGCAGATCATGCTGGCTGTCCCCGGAGGCCTCTGGACGATTTCCGATACGGCCGCTGCTGGTGCAACA
>JALOPN010000251.1 GCA_025453875.1 Gemmatimonadaceae bacterium
GACACGAACGACTGCGTCGTGAGCGACGCCTTCGTGATGCCGAGCAGCAACGGCTCCGCCGTCGCCGGCTGACGCTTCTCGCGCTTCGCCTCCTCGTTCGCATCGCGGAACGCCGAGCGATCCACGTGCTCGCCTTCGAGCAGCGGCGTCTGGCCCGGATCCATGATCCGCACCTTCTGCAGCATCTGCTTCACGATCACGCCGATATGCTTGTCGTTGATCTTCACACCCTGCAGACGGTACACCTCCTGCACTTCGTTCAGGAGGTACTCCTGCACCGCGCGCGGGCCCTTGATGCGCAAGATGTCGTGCGGATTGACCGGACCTTCCGACAGACGGTCACCGGCGCGCACGCGGTCACCCTCGTGCACACGGAGGTGCTTGCCGGCCGGCACTTCGTACAGCTGCTCCGGCTGCGACTCGTCGATGTTCCACACGCCGTTGTCGATCGTGGCCGGACGCACGAGGATCTCGCGCTTGCCGCGCTTGATGTCGCCGAAGCGGACGAAGCCGTCCACCTCGGAGATCGTGGCCGGATCCTTCGGACGACGCGCTTCGAACAGCTCGGCCACGCGCGGCAGACCGCCCGTGATGTCGCGCGTCTTGTACGCCTCGCGGCTGATCTTCGCCAGCACCGTACCACCACGCACGGTCTCGCCATCGTTGATGGTGAGCACGGCGCCGATCGGCATCACGAAGTCGCGGACACGCTGATCCTTGCCGCCCTTCTTCTGCCAGATCTCGATGTGCGGGTGCAGCTTCTTCTCGCGATCCTCGATCACGACGCGCTGACGCAGACCGGTGAGCTCGTCGAGCTCCTCGGCCACCGTCTCGTCTTCCACGAGGTCCACGAACCGCACTTCACCCTCGACGTCGGCGATGATGGGATTCGAGTACGGATCCCACGTGAACACCACGTCTTCCTTCTCGACGCGCTGCCCGTCCTCGACCATGAGGATGGCACCGAGCGGCACCGCGAGACGCGCTTCCACGGCCGCGCCGCGATCCGGCGCCGCCTTGATGAGCAGCTCGCCTTCGTACGACGTGACGATGCGCTCACCCTGCGGATTGGTGACCGTGATGAGACGATCACCCAGCTCGATCCAGCCGGCCTTCTTGGTCTTGCGCGACGTCTGCTCGGCGATACGCGCCGCCGTGCCACCGATGTGGAAGGTGCGCAGCGTGAGCTGCGTACCCGGCTCACCGATGGACTGCGCGGCGATGATGCCGACGGCTTCGCCGAGATCCACCATCTGCATGGTGGCCAGGTTGCGACCGTAGCACATGCGGCAGAGCCCGCGCTTGGCCTCGCAGGTGAGCACCGAACGGATGCGCACCGTCTCCAGCCCCGCATCCTCGATGTTCTGCGCCGACTCTTCGCTGATGAGCGTGCCCGCCTCCACCAGGAGACGCGGACGCCCGGCTTCGTCGCGCTCGAACGGATCGTACACATCCTCCGCCGCGACGTTGCCCACCAGCCGCTCGGCCAGCGGCTCGATCACATCTTCGCCTTCCTTCAGCGCGCCGATGTCGAGCCCCTGGATCGTGCCGCAATCCTCCTCGGTGATCGTCATGTCCTGCGCGACGTCCACGAGGCGACGCGTGAGATAGCCGGCGTCGGCCGTCTTGAGCGCCGTGTCGGCCAGACCCTTGCGGGCGCCGTGCGTCGAGATGAAGTACTCGAGCACCGACAGGCCTTCACGGAAGTTCGACTTGATGGGGCTTTCGATGATTTCACCGATACCACCGGTGAGCTTCTTCTGCGGCTTGGCCATGAGGCCGCGCATGCCGGCGAGCTGACGGATCTGGTCGCGCGAACCACGGGCGCCCGAGTCGAACATCATGAACACCGGATTGAAGCCGCCCTGCGACTCGCGCATGGCCTTCACCATCGCGTCCGTGATGTCCGAGTTCGCGTGCGTCCAGGTGTCGATGACCTTGTTGTAGCGCTCGCCGTTCGTGATGTTGCCCGTCGCGTACGCGCGCTGGAAGCGCTCCACGCGCTGTTCGGCTTCACGCAGCAGCCCTTCCTTCTCGCCCGGGATGTACATGTCTTCCATGCCGATGGAGACACCGCCGCGGGTGGCGTTGCGGAAGCCGAAATCCTTCAGTCGGTCCAGGAACGCGACCGTCTCCGAGAGCCCGCGGTTGCGGTAGCTCTCGAACGCGATCTCGCTGAGGACCTTCTTCTTCATGTCCTTGTTGTAGAACTCGAGCCCCGTGGGGATGATCGCGTTGAACAGCACGCGACCCACCGTCGTGACGATCCAGCGATCGCCCGACGGGCCCTTCGCCCACCAGCGGATGGGCGAGTGGTACGTGAGGCGACCCTGCGCGAGCAGCAGCTCGATTTCGGCCGAATCGGCGTACGCCGGCAGCTTGGCCACCGCCGCCGCGTCCTTCGCCATCGCGTCGAAGCCCATCGGCGCCTTCGTGGCGAAGTAGCAGCCGAGCACGATGTCCTGCGACGGCTCGGCCACCGGACGACCGTCCGACGGCTTGAGGATGTTGTTCGACGACAGCATCAGCACGCGCGCTTCGATCTGGGCCTCGAACGAGAGCGGCACGTGCACGGCCATCTGGTCACCGTCGAAGTCGGCGTTGAACGCCGCGCACACGAGCGGGTGAATACGAATGGCCTTGCCTTCCACGAGCACGGGCTCGAACGCCTGGATGCCCAGGCGGTGCAGCGTCGGCGCGCGGTTGAGCAGGACGGGATGGTCCTTGATGATGTCTTCGAGGATTTCGTAGACCTGCGGGCTCTCGCGCTCCACGATCTTCTTGGCGCGCTTCACCGTCTCCGCAATGCCGTTCTCCACGAGCTTGTGGATGATGAACGGCTTGAAGAGCTCGAGCGCCATGATCTTGGGCAGACCGCACTGGTGCAGCTTGAGCTCGGGACCCACCACGATGACCGAACGGCCCGAGTAGTCCACGCGCTTGCCGAGCAGGTTCTGACGGAACCGGCCCTGCTTGCCCTTGAGCATGTCGGAGAGCGACTTGAGCGGACGCTTGCCGCGGCCACGAATGGCCTTGGAGCGACGGCCGTTGTCGAACAGCGCGTCCACCGCCTCCTGCAGCATGCGCTTCTCGTTGCGCAGGATGACTTCCGGCGCACGGTGGGCGATGAGCTTGACGAGACGGTTGTTGCGGTTGATGACGCGACGGTACAGATCGTTGAGGTCCGACGTCGCGAAGCGGCCGCCGTCGAGCGGCACGAGCGGACGCAGGTCGGGCGGCAGCACGGGGATGACATCGAGGATCATCCACTCGGGCTTGTTGCGGATCTCGCCGCCCTCACCCGACGTGCGGAACGCGTCGACGATCTTGAGCCGCTTGAGCATCTGCTTCTTG
>JALOPN010000252.1 GCA_025453875.1 Gemmatimonadaceae bacterium
AATCAGCGGTCATGAGCGGGAAGGGCGAACGGTCCGACGCACAGTGCGCGCGAGTCGCGCCTGCAGATCCTGCTGCATGACACGCGCTTCGTCCAGCGGGAGGTCTTCCATGTCCACGTCGCCGCCCACACCGGCGGTGGTGAGGCGCAGCGTGGCCGACCCGATGAGTCGTTGCAGCGGGCCCTGGCGGACCTCGATGAGCTGCAGCTTGCTCTCGGGCAGGATGATGGTGGACCGACTGATACCACCGCGACGCACGATGACGTGCCCATCCGCGATCGCGAGGCCACGCGCACGCACCTGCAGCCACGCGATGCACCAGATGAGCGGCAGCAGCCACGCGGTGGCGGCCACGCCACGGCGATTCGCGCACCGAGCGCGCGAGTACATCGCCGATGGTGGCCGCCGGAAACACGACGGGCACGTAGCCGCTCAGTTCCGGTCGACGCAGGATGGGCAGCAGCACCTGCGTCCCGCCCTCGCCGCTGCGTCCCGCGAGGACCGAGCCGGCCGACACGAGCACGAGTTCTCCCAGTCCGAACGGTCGACGCAGCATCGACTCGTGATAGCGCAGCGCCTGCGCGCGCATCATCGGGACACTCGTTTCGACCCGCGAGAAGAAGCCGTAACGACGTCGCAGATCGCGCCCCACCTGTTCGAGCGTGAAGCCGTACCAGCGCACCACCGACCCACCCACCGATACCACCCAGGCGCCCACGAGCAGCGGGACCAGCACGAGCAGCACGAACAGCACAAGCGCGGCACTGTCACCGATCGCCCCCTGCACCGACCCGAGCACGCCAATCACGCCGTCGGTGAGATCCAGATCGTCGAAGAAGGACGACCTTATGCGATCGAATCCACTCACGAGCAGCGCGAGCAAGGCGACCACGTTGTTCGACGTCGCGCCCGCCACCATGAGACGTTCGGTGTCGAGCGACGTGATGATGCGCGGCGCCGGCGCATGATGCGCGGCGCCGGCGCGTCGGTCACCGTCGCGCTGAGCGACGCATTCGCGTGTTCCGCCGCCGGTGACGAGGCGGCATCAGGTGCCGCGTCGGTTCCAACGCGCACCGTGTCGAGTGCACGCCGCCGCTCGGCCACGAGTTGTTCGCGCAGTGCCTGAGCGGCACCCCACGGCAACACGCTGAGCGTCACCTCCGCTTCCAGCCCTTGTGTCGCGGTCTCCACGCGCAGCTCGCTCATGCGCAACAGGCGCTGGATGGCCGACTGGCGCACGTTACGGAATGACGCGCTGCTGCCGCGCGAACACGCCACTGCGCACGTGCAACGCATCGGCCGACAGCCCGTAGCGCGTGGTGAGGTAGCGCGCGACGGCGGCCGCGATGAAGAGCACCACCATGCCACCCAGCACCCACCAGACCCACGGGCCACGATCCTTGCGCAGCTGTAGCAGCAGCACGACGATCGGGAACACGAACTGCCGAGCGAACGTGATCGCGTGAAAGAGCAGACTCGTCGGGTGCAGCCGGCGCAGCGTCGGCGCGTTGGCCGACGCGATGGTCGCGGCGTCGTCCGCGAGCATCGGTGCCGTCACAGCGGTTCCACCATGCCGGCGAGTTGCGCGAGCTGTTCGCGCAGCGCTTCCGCATCCGTCGGCAACAGTCCCGGAATGGTGAGGCTGCTGCTCGACCCCGACGCCGTGTGGACCGTGACGCTCGCCAGTCCGAGTGACCGTTCGATGGGGCCCTGATTGGTGTCCACGTGCTGGATGCGCGTGTACGGCACCACACTCTCACTGCGGAACATGACGCCGCGTTCCAGACGCAGCGCGTCGACACCAAGCTGATAGCGCCACGCGCCGTAACGACGCGGCGGCAGTCGCACGGCAAGGAACGCGGCGAGCAGCCACGGCGCGAGCGCCGCACCGGCGATGATGGCGATGCGCGTGCCGCGCTCGGCATCGTCGCGCGTCACGAACCACGCCACCGCGCCCAGCACGAGGGATGGCACGATGGCCTGCAGGAGCAGACCGATGCGCCACAGCTTCTGCACGGCGGGCGCGAGCGGACGCGCAGCGTGCACGTCGGGTATCGACTCCGCCACCTCCTGCCGTGGCGCCTCGCCGTCGGGTACCGTCGCGTCGGGAAGCGACTCGCTCAGCGGCATCTCCTCCGGCGGCTCGGCCGAAGACACGTCGGGCACAGTCATCCGAGGTCGAGTGAAGTCTGCAGGTTGAGACAGAACGAACGTCGATGATGCGGCGAGAGGCCGGTCGCTTCGATGGCTTCTCGATGAGCGCGCGTGCCATAGCCCGCGTTCCGTTCCCACGCGTACCCCGGATGGCGCGCCGCGAGCCGCTGCATGAGCGTGTCGCGGGTGACCTTCGCCACGATCGAGGCACAGGCCACGGAATAGCACCGCGCGTCCCCCTTCACGACGGCGGTGTGCTCGACCCCGAGCCAGCGCAGCGGGGTGCCGTCCACGAGCACGTGATGCGGCGCGGCGCCGAGCCGTCGCTCCAGCATGCGCAGCGCGCGCTGCATGGCCCGCACCGTGGCGTGGAGGATGTTGAGTCGGTCGATCTCGCGCACGGAGGCGGCGCCCAGACCGACGGCCAGCGCGACGTCGTGAATGCGCGCGGCGAGGCGTTCGCGGGTGTCGGCGTCGAGCGCCTTCGAATCATCGACGCCGGCAATGGCCCGCTGGTTGGGTGGCATGACGATCGCACATGCGACGACGGGGCCCGCCAGGGGGCCCCGTCCCACCTCATCGACCCCAGCGAGCCACTCGCCGTGTCGGAGGCGCAGATCGCGCTCGATGCGCGTCCAGCGCGACACGTGGTGTCGGCCGGCGCAGAGGTCGCGACCGAATTACTCGGCCTGTCCCTTCGCGGGACGCACGACCTTGCGCTCCTTGATGCGCGCGGCCTTGCCGACCACGTCGCGCAGGTAGTAGAGCTTGGCACGACGCACCACACCGCGGCGCACGACCGTGAGGCTGCCGATCATGGGGCTGTGCAGCGGGAAGATGCGCTCCACGCCGACGCCGTTGGAGATCTTGCGCACGGTGAACGTCTCGCTGACGCCACTGCCGCGACGCGCGATGCACACGCCCTCGAACGCCTGCAGACGCTCCTTTTCGCCTTCCTTCACGCGCACGTTGACACGCACGGTGTCGCCCGGACGGAAGGGCGGAATGTCGGAGCGCATCCACTCCTGCTGCGTTTCGATGAACGGGTGCATAGTCTCTCTCCAGGACGCGACGCGTCCGCATGATCGGTAGCCATCGATGACCGCGTCGCCGAAGCGATGCGGGTGCGAGAGGCCGCGGTGCACGGGAGGGGACCGTCCCCACCAGTGGAGTTCGCCGTGGCATCGCCGCCGACCGCGCACTGGCCCGAAGGCCGCTCGGTCGGTATTTCGTGGAGCATCGGGGGGTACCGTCCGACACTTCACGACAGCGCGAGCGGGACTGTGCCCATCGCGCCTAGCCTCCCAAGTTACACGGGGACCTGCTCCGATCGCTAGGGGGCGCCCCGCCCCGACGCCGGGGCCCTCGGGAGCCGTTCGACTCGTCCCAACGTTTGTCACCGCATGCTGCCACCCACGCCTCGCTACCCGTTCACGGCCACCGTCGATCAGGTCGACGACTACCACGGCTCGGCCATCGCCGACCCCTACCGGTGGCTCGAAGACGACCGGGCGGACGCGACCGCCGCGTGGGTCGAGGCACAGAACGTGGTCACCCGAGGCTGGCTCGACGCCCTCCCCTTCCGCGGCGCGCTGCGCGACCGCCTGACCGCGCTGGTGGACTACCCGCGCACCGGGCAACCCGTCGTGCGCGCCGGCTGGATGCTCGTCCCCCGCAACAGCGGGCTCCAGAATCAGAACGTCTGGTATGTGCAGCGCGGGCTCGACGGCACCGCCGAGGTCCTGATCGACCCCAACGCGCTCGCCGACGATGGCACCACACGCATCGGCACACTCGCCATCGATCGCGCCGGCGAGCATGTCGCGTACTCCATCTCGCACGCCGGCTCCGACTGGCAGGAAATCCGCGTCCGGCGGCTTGACACACGCGAGGACCTGCCGGACGTCGTCCGCTGGGTCAAGGTGTCCGACATCGCGTGGTTCGGTCGTGGGTTCTTCTACTCGCGCTACCCGGAACCCGGACCGCACATCCTCTCGGCCGCCAACGAACGCCATCAGGTGTGGTATCACGCGCTCGGGACCTCGCAGGCCGACGACACGCTGGTCTACGATGACGCCGAGCATACGCAGCGCTTTCACGTGCTTTCCACAACCCGCGACGAGCGCTACGCCGTGCTGTCCGTGTCCGATCGCGGGCGCGGCAAGGACGGCAACGCGATCTTCGTGCGCGACCTCACGCGCCCCGACGCGCCCTTTCGCCCGCTCTGGAGCGAGTTCGACGATCACTTCCAGTTGATCGATCATGTGGACGGACGCCTGCTCCTCGAGAC
>JALOPN010000253.1 GCA_025453875.1 Gemmatimonadaceae bacterium
GTCCACCTCGGCCGCCACGCGCCGCTGCACTTCGGCGGCGAAGCCACCCAGATCACGTCCACGCACGTTCGCCACCACCAGCGTGCGACGCTGCGCATTCTCGTGGCCGACCAGCTCCGGACCATCGGTGTACACGAGGTCGGCCACCGCACCCAGCGGCACCGTTGCGCCATCGGCTGAGCGCAGCGGTAGTCGCGCGAGCGCCGCGAGATCACCCCGTGCATTCACCGGCAACGACACCGCGATGGGTACGCGACGCGGCCCGATCACGAGTTCGGCCGCCGTGCGTCGTGCGCCGGCGAAGTCCGTCGCGGCCTGCAGATCGGCAATGGTGAGACCGTAGGCGGCGAGCGCCTCGCGGCGCGGGGTGATGCGCAACTGCCCGGATCCTTCCGCCACCTCCATGTTCACGTCGGCCGCCCCGGGCACGCGCGCCACGACCGCCCGAATCTTCTCGGCGGTCGCGTGAATCACGTCGAGGTCGCTCCCGAACACCTTCACGCCGAGGTCGGTCTTGATGCCACTCTCCGCCTCGTCGAGGCGCATCGCCATGGGCTGCGTGAAGGCGATGTCGAGCCCCGGAATGACCGACAGCGCGGAGTCGAACGCGGCCACGAGTCCCTCGCGCGTGCTCGCGGTCGTCCACTGCTCACGCGGCAGCAGGGGGACGTACATGTCGCCCTCGAACAAGCCCATCGCTTCGGTCGCGAGATCGGGACGGCCCTGCTTGGTCACCACCATCGTCGCTTCGGGAAACCGCTTCACGATGCGCTCGGCGGCCTGCGCCAGGTGCATCGCGTCGTCGAGCGACGTGCTGGGCACCTGCCGCGTATTCACGAGAATCGCGCCTTCGTCGAGGCGCGGCATGAACTCGGTGCCGGTGTTGCGCAGCACCGCCAACGCGCCGACCACCAGCACACCAGCCGTCGCCACGACGCGACCGGGATGCGCCAGCATCACCTCGAGCACACGACTGTACGCGTCGGTGATGCGATCGAGCAGCGGGAACGGCTTGCGCTCCACGGGCTTGAGCAGGCGCGCCGCCACCGACGGCACGAACGTGAGCGCCAGCAACAGCGAACCGAGCACCGCCACCACCACGGTGAACGCCATGGGGCGGAACATGCGCCCTTCCATGCCGCCCAGAGTAAAGATGGGGATGTACACGGCCACGATGATGGACACGCCGAAGAGCACCGGTCGCGCCACCGCCACGGCGGCGTGCCGCAGTCGTTCCCGTCGCGCGTCGAGCGGCAACGCCGCGATCGCCGCGCCACGCGGGCCCTCGTACTGCCGCACGAACTGATCGACCATCACGATCGCGCCATCCACCAGCAGGCCGAAGTCGAGCGCGCCGAGACTCATGAGGTTGGCCGACGATCCGGTCGCCCACATCGCCGCGAACGCGATCAGCATGCTCAGCGGGATCACGCTCGCCACCAGCAGCGACGCGCGCACGTCGCGCAGGAACAGGAACAGCACCGCCACCACGAGCAGTCCACCGAGCGTGAGATTCTTGAGAATTGTCTGCGTGGTGCGCGTCACGAGCGCACTCTGATCGTAGAAGGGCGTGATGGTCACGCCCGGCGGCAGCGTTGCGCGCACGTCGTCGAGCCGGTCGAGTACACCGGCAATCACGCGGCGCGAGTCCTCGCCCTTGCGCTTGAGCACCATGCCGGCGACCACCTGTTGTTCGCCGTCGCGCGAGACGGCGCCGAAGCGCGGCAACGCACCGAGCTCGACCGTGGCGACGTCGCCAACGCGTACCGGCACGCCGCGCACCGACCGAATCACCACCGCGCGAATGTCGGAGGCGTCACCAACCCGACCGAGACCACGCAGCGTCCAGCGCTCGCCGTTGGCCTCCACATACGAGCCACCGAACGCGAGCGAGTTGTTCGCGAGCGCCTCGTGCACGTCGTTCAGTGTGAGTGCATACGAGGCGAGCGCGGCCGGATCGACCGTCACCTGCACCTGCTCGATGAGTCCGCCCCACGAGTTCACTTCGCTCACGCCCGGCACGCTGCGCAGACGCGGACGAATCGTGTATTCATGCAGCGTCTTGAGTTCGGTGAGCGAGAGCGAATCGCTCTCCACCACGTACTGGTAGAGCTCGCCGAGCGGGGTGGACACCGGACCGAGCGCCGGTTCGACGCCCGGCGGCAGATTGCCCTTGGCATCCCCCAATCGCTGCGCAACGATGGTCCGCGCGTGGTACAGATCCGTGCCGTCGGCAAAGGCGATCGTCACGAGCGACAGTCCGGCCTTCGATGTGGAGCGCACCTCCTCCGCGCCTTCGAGCCCCATCACCGCCGATTCGATCGGGTAGGTGACGAGCTGCTCCACCTCTTCCACCGCAAAGCCGGACGCTTCCGTGATGACCTCGACGCGCACTCCGGTGAGGTCGGGGAAGGCATCGAATGGCAGTCGCAGAAAGGCGAGCACGCCCGCCACAACGATGACCGCGGCGACAGCGAGCACCGTGCCGAACTTGCGCATCGACGTACCAACCAGGCGCGTCAGCAGCGACGGTGGCGTGTTGGCCTCGTGCGCTTCGGCGGCCTCGATCTCGCGTTCGAGCAGCTCCTCATGCGTGCTCATGGCGTCACTCGCCCCCGCCGCCGCCTTCGCGCCGCTTGAGGAGCTCGGCGCGGGCGATCATCGCGCCACCGGCGATGACGACACGTCCCGTGTCGAGACCGGCCACGATCTCCGCGTGACGCGCATCGCGTCGTCCGACGCGCACCGGGACCGCTTCGAGAAAGAGCCCCTCGCCGCGCGGCTGCGCCACGATCACCACCGTGTCACCAGCGAGTGACTGCACCGCGAGCCGCGGCACCACAATCACCTCACCGGTGGGCACTCCGCGCAGCTCGGCGTTGGCGAAGCGCTCACCACGCAGCCCCTCCGGCGCGCGGGTGATGTCCGCGATCGCGAGCGTCGTGCGCGTCGCGCCATCCACCACCGGCGTCACACGACGCACGATCGCCTCGCCCACGCTCGTCGTGGTCTCGCCCACGAGCGTGAACGACACCACGCTGCCCACCGCCACGTCGCGCACCTGCGCGTCGGTGAGTCGCACTTCGAGTTGCAGCGCCCGTGGGTCACTCACCGTGAGCAGCGGCGCGCCTGGCAGCACGACCGATCCTTCGACCGCCTGGCGCTCCGTGATCACGCCATCGATGGGCGCGCGGATCAGCACGTCATGCGGATCAAGATTCGCCGGCGCCGCCCCATCACCGAGCAGATGCTCCACGAGTCCACGCGCACGCTCCACTTCGGCCGTCGCCTGCGCCAGTCGCGCCTCGGCCGCCTCGGCGGCTTCCTGTTCGGCCCGGGCCGCGGTCGCCTCCGACTCGGCGCGCACGAGCCCGCTGCGCGCGTCCATGATCTCGTGACTGTGAATGGACACGAGGATCTGCCCGCGCTGCACGCGGTCACCCTCGCGCACGTGCACGCGCGAAATGCGCCCTTCGGTGATCGAGCCGAGCATCTGATGGCGCGCCGGATCGACGATCACACGCGCCGGCGCATTGCTCACACTCGACCAGGGCACGCGGCGCACCGTGTCGAGGGTAAAGCCGGCGATGGCGATCGACTCGGCACCGAGCAGTGCCGTATCGGCCACGGCCACGACCGGTTCGTTCGCG
>JALOPN010000254.1 GCA_025453875.1 Gemmatimonadaceae bacterium
GGGCGGACGAGCGATGCGATGACGCGCATTCATCTCCGGGATGTGCGCACGGAGATCGCGCGCATTCTCGAGGCGCAGCGTTGATGCCGCGCGTCACGGTTCGGACGGCGTTGGCCCGAGACGGCGCGCGTCGGCGTGCCGTGGTCGCGGTGTGCGGTGTGCTCACGCTCGCGGCGATGGGGAGCTCCCCCCTCGCCGCGCAGGCGCGAGGCGGGCGGCTCGCGCTGCCGAGCGGCGTGAGTGAACTGCGCGACACGGTCGAACTCTTCTCGAGTGATCGTTCGGCGCTGCTGCGCCGCTGGCACGTGGAGTACTCGCCCACGCGGCGCGATCGTCTGAAGACGTTTTATTCCGACTGGCGCTCACGGCTGCGTCGCGTGGACTTCGACAAGCTCTCGCAGGAAGGGCGCATCGACTACGTGCTGCTCGATCATCGCCTGCGCGCGGAGCTCGCTCGTCTCGATCGCGAGCAGCGCGAGGCGGCCGAGATGGCGGCGCGTGTACCGTTCGCGCCGGCGATCACGCAGTTCGTGGAATCGTGGCGGGCCTTCGAGAAGGTGGATGCCCCGCAGGCGGGACGTACGCTGAGTCGTCTCGCGCTCGATGTGGACAGTCTGACGCGCGGGTTGCGTGTGCGCCGGACCGATTCGATCACGCGGGCCGAGCGTATCGTGGCGCTGCGCGCGATCGGTTGGCTCTCGTCGTTGCAGGGAAGCTTGCGCGATTGGCATCGGTTTTACGGCGGGTACGATCCGACGTTCACCTGGTGGACCGCCGATCCGTATCGTCGTGCGAACGAGTCCATGACGCGGTACGCGCGGGCACTTCGTGAAGAGATCGTGGGGCAGCGCGAGGGGCAGGAGGAGCCGATCATCGGTGATCCGATCGGGGCGGCCGGCCTGGCCGAGGATCTCGAAGCCGAGATGATTGCCTACACGCCCGCCGATCTCATCGCGCTCGCGGAGCGCGAGTTCGCGTGGATCGAAGGGGAGCAGAAGAAGGCGGCGCGCGACATGGGCTTTGGTGATGACTGGCGCGCGGCGCTCGAGGCGGTGAAGCAGGCCTATGTGCCGCCGGGTGAGCAGCCGGAGTTGGTCCGGCGCCTGGCCCGCGAGGCGGTGGCGTTCGTCACCGAGAAGCAGCTCGTGACGGTCCCGCCGTTGGCCGACGAGATCTGGCGTATGCAGATGATGCCGCCGCGCCAGCAACTCGTATCGCCGTTCTTCCTCGGTGGCGAAGTCATTCAGATTGCGTACCCGACCGACTCGATGGCGCACGATGACAAGCTCATGAGTCTGCGCGGAAACAATCCCTACTTCTCCAAGGCGACGGTGCATCACGAACTCATCCCGGGGCATCACCTGCAGGGGTTCATGACGCAGCGTTACGCGACGCATCGCAGCGCGTTCAACACGCCCTTCTGGACCGAAGGGTGGGCGCTCTGGTGGGAGATGCTGCTGTGGGATCAGGGGTTCGCGACCACGCCGCAGGAACGCATGGGCATGCTCTTCTGGCGGTCGCATCGCCTCGCGCGCATCATCTTCTCGCTCAAGGTGCATCTGGGGGAGATGACCCCGCAGCAGGCGATCGACATGCTGGTCAATCGCGTGGGGCACGAGCGCGCGAATGCGGAGGCGGAAGTGCGCCGTTCGTTCAACGGCTCGTATTCGCCGTTGTATCAGGCGGCGTACATGCTCGGCGGGTTGCAGCTGCGTGCGTTGCATCGCGAGCTGGTGGGTGGTGGCCGCATGACCAACACGGTCTTCCACGACACCATCCTGCAAGGCGGGCGCATTCCCATCGAAATGGTGCGTGCGCGTCTGCTCGGCACCCCGCTCACGCGCGACTATCGCGCGCAGTGGAAGTTCATCACGCCGTGAGGTACGCGCCTTCCCAATGTGGTGATGGATGACGTAAAAGCGGCCGGCCCCGAGTCAGATCGGGACCGGCCGCTTTGTCGTGCCGCGCTGCGCGCCTTACGCGCGACGGCGACGGACGGCGACGCCGAGCAGGCCGAGGGCGCCAGCGCCGACAAGCGCGAGCGACGCCGGTTCCGGGATCTGCGCCGTCGACGTGATCTCGGTCCAGAAGTAGCGCGTGCAGTTGATGCAGTTGTCCTGCGTCCAGATGAACTGCGCGGCCGCATCGATGTTGGGGCGCGTGCCCCACGGCGACGCGCCGTTGACGCCCTGCACGCGCATGGCGTCGTCGGTGGCTCCGAATCCGACGCTGCTCGCCGCCCAGTCGGTCGTGTTGGTGGTGAGCGACTGCAGTCCGTTCGCGAACTGGAAGTCGCCGGTGAGCGTGAAGTCACCGATGAACGCCGAGATCACGCCGACATCGGTGCCACGCACCTGCAGGTAGTAGGTCTGGCCGGGCGTCAGCGCGACGCCGCTGAAGGAGTAGGTCTGCCTCCAGTCGGTGCCGCTGACGATCTGCGTCCCCTGCGTGCCAACACTGGTGCTGAGGTAGGCGACGAACGAGTTGTCGACGGTCAGATCGCCGGAGAGCGTCTGCGCAGCGACCGAGGCGGGCGTCGTCAGCGCCGCGAGCGCGAGCGCCAGTGTGGCGCCGGCGCGGGTCAGAAGAGAATTCATCGAGATGACAAGAAGGTGAACGGGCGATGCATGCGGGAGGAAACGCCAACCACATACAAGACCGCAATCTAGCACCTCGTGTCACACCGGGGCGGGGTACCTCCCCGCGTGTTGGTGTTCGGCGCGTCCGCGATGCAGCTTGCAGGGTCCACCGTGTTCCTTGCTCCCGTCGCTCTGTCGGTCGATGCCTCCGCACCCCACTGTCACACCGCTGGTTTCGCTGCAGCCCGTCGCGCCGAGAGATCGCCGTCACATCGCACGTCGTCGATCCGACGCTCGCACCCGAAGGGCGTGGCGTACGAGGGGCGTCGCATTCGTGGCCGTCCTGCTGG
The DNA here is from genome assembly GCA_025453875.1 of Gemmatimonadaceae bacterium. Taxonomy (GTDB): domain Bacteria; phylum Gemmatimonadota; class Gemmatimonadetes; order Gemmatimonadales; family Gemmatimonadaceae; genus JAABRT01. Next base: position 2,930 of record JALOPN010000254.1, read on the forward strand.
CGGCTCCGGTCGCGGCCGCGCAGGTCCCCGATCGCCCGGGGACGCTGATCGTCACCAACAAGGCCCCGTCAACGGCGACCTTCATCGATGTCGCTAGCGGGCGCACGCTCGCCACGGTGCCCACGGGCAATGGTCCGCACGAAATCGTGCTCTCGAAGGACGGGCGCACGGCGGTGATCAGCGACTACGGCACCGGGCCGCAACCCGGTCGTACGCTGACCGTGCTCGATGTGCCCAACCGACAGATCGCGCGCACGATCGATCTCGGCGAGTACCGCCGTCCGCATGGACTCGCCTGGTTGCCGGGCGATTCGCTGGTCGCGGTCACGGTGGAAGCTTCACGCGCCGTGCTGCTCGTGCACGTCGCGCGCCAGAACGGCTCGCACATGGTGGCCGTGACCGCCGATGGGCAGACGGCGTGGACCGGTGACATCGGCAGCAACACGGTGACGGAACTCGATCTGCTGACGGGCCAGTCGGTACGCCACGTCGAGGTGCCGGTGCAACCGGAAGCCATCAACGTGGCGCCCGATGGCAGCGAAGTGTGGGTGGGGAGCAACGGCACCGGTCGCGTCAGTGTGCTCGATACCTACACCGGTGCCGTCGCGACCGCGGCGGAAGGCTTCAGGTGGCCGTATCGCATCTGGTTCACGCCCGACGCCGAGACCGTGCTGCTGCCCGACTACACCGGCGACGCGGTGCGCTTTGTTGCGCGACGCAGCCGGCGGGAGCTCGGCCGTCTTACGTTCCCGCAGGAAGGACCACAGGGGATCGTGGTGTCGCCCGACGGGCGCACCGCGTTCGTGTCCTTGAGCCGTGAGGCGCGGGTCGTGGTGATCGATGTGCCGTCGCGTACCGTGCTTGGGCATGTGGCGGCGGGGCAGACGCCCGATGGTGTCGTCTTTGTGCCGGCGGCCGGCCGATAGCGCGTGTGCCCACGAGGTGATGGTCGGTCCAAGGACGTGCGCTTGCGCGACGACGGCTTCGGCCACTAATCGTTAAATATGCGTTCGCTCCGCCACCGTGTCGCCGCCGTGTTGTCGACCGCCCTCGTGGCGATGCGACTGCTCGCGCCGGAGGCATTCAGTCCCTGCGCGTCGTGGCACGGGTCGGCGGAGCACGGCGTCGAGCATGTGCATGGGGCAGCAGCGACGGCACCAGCTGCGCACAGCGCGGCTGCGCACGCCGCGCACGCCGCGCACGCAGAGCGCGATGCCCACGCCCAACACGCCGCGCACGCTTTGCCGGTGCACGAGGCGCCGAGCGATACCGACGCACCGGCGTGTCCGCACTGTGAGGGCAGCGATTGCTGCTGCGTGGCGCCCGCGCTCGACCAGCGGGCCACGGCGACGGTGCCACAGGCGACCGTCGATCTGGCGCGGGTGCAGCCGCATGCGGCACCCGATGCGACGCTGCGCACACGCGTCGCGTTTCTGCTCCCTTTCGCCACGGCGCCTCCCGCCCTGAGCTGAGTTCGACCTGACCGACTCGCGCGCGACACATCGCGCGTGAGCGTCCGTCGTCGTGCGCGCGTTCGCCCGCTGGGCGTCGCCGCTTCCCACATCGCCGAGTCCGGTGTCGCCGCGCGGGTTGTCCTGCGCGTCGAACGACCGTGTGTCGCGCTCGTGCTCGTGTCACCGCACGAGGGTAGCGCCGCGCGCGGTGCGGACTCATGCCGCAGCCATCATGTCGCGCCGCTCTTCTCTGCGCCGCGCGACACGACGTCGTTTCGCCTCGCGAAGCGGCCCGCGCAATCGCGTCCCGTTCCGACGTCGGATTCGACACGGCGGGGGGGCGTCACACGTCCCGACTCCGCGCGTCCGATTCTTCCCGTCGTCACCATTACGGGCGCACGCATGCGTGCGGCACCGCCTCCGGTGGCCATGATCGCGGCCGATACGACAGCGCTCATCGCGGTGCCTGCCGCGACGGCGTATGACCTGGTGCGTCGCGTCACGGGGCTCGAAGTGCACGAGCAGGGGCAGGGG
>JALOPN010000255.1 GCA_025453875.1 Gemmatimonadaceae bacterium
ACCGCCCGCAGCCCGGCCGCGACTGCGGCCGTGAGCTGCGGCGCAGCCGGCCGATCCGGCTGTGGCGTCCACGTGTCCACGTCGATCGCCTCGCCCACGTGCGCCAGCACGCGCGTCCCCAGCGTGTTCGGTGCCTCGTACGTGAGCCCCATCGGCACGAGCCGCACGCCACACACGCCCGCATCACGGGCCGCCAGCACCATGCGCGCGAGCCCCGTGCGCAACGCGCCCAGATGCGGACCACGGTTCACCCCACCCTCGGGGAACACCACCACGCACGCGCCATCACGCAACGCCTGCAGCACACGCTCCATCGCTGCGGCGTTCGCGGCCGCGCTGTCTTCGCCTCGCGCCTTCGCCCGCCGCACATCGCGCACCCGATGCACCGGGATCACCCCCATGCGCTCGTACGCGAGCTTCACCAGCGGATGCTCGGCCGCCGACACGTTCGCCACGAACGTCACCCGACGCGGTACCTGCGACAACACCACGCAGATGTCCGCCAGATCGTTCGGATGATTGACGGCCAGCAGCACGGGCCCGTGCGCCGGCACCGTGCCCACCACCGTCACCTCCGCGTAGCACCAGCGCAGCGCGCGCCCCGCGCACCACCGCAACATCGTGTAGAGCATCGGGGAACGATATCCGCCACGCGCACGCACTGCCGAGGCCCCGTACCCCATCGGCTGGCGCACCGCGCCCGAGCGCCGCAGTTTCCAACCACTCCCAGCCATCACGCCCATGCTCAAGAAAGCGCTTGTCGGCCTCGTGCTGCTGCTCGCCCTGCTCACGGGCGTTGCCTACCTGCTGCCGCGCGAACACACCGTCGTCGTCACCGCGCCGGTCGCAGCCCCCCCCGAAACGGTGTTCCCGCTCATCGAGACGCCGGCGGAATGGCCGAAGTGGTCGCCCTGGAACAAGCGCGACCCGAACATGCAGATCACCTACTCGGGACCGCCCCGCGGCGAGGGCGCGACCTGGTCGTGGACGAGCGAATCGGAGGGCGACGGCCGCGTGACCATCACGCAGGCCGTACCGAGCGTGATCGTGAAGTTCGCGCTCACCATCGTGGGGATGGGGCCGCCGTCCGATGGCACGTTCACCATCGCGGCTGCGCCGCAGGGCTCGATGGTGGAATGGCGCATGCGTGTGGACATGGGCAACAACCCCATCGGTCGCTGGATCGGCCTCATGATGCCGACGTGGCTGCGCAAGGACTTCACCGACGGACTCGCCGCACTCAGCGCCTACGCCGCGACACTCCCACCGCCGCCGCCCATCATGGGCGTCGAGGTCCCCATGATCCCCGACTCCGCGCCACGCTGAACGGCGCGCTCGTCACCACTCCGCGTCGCCGCGCTGCACGCTGCGCCACAACCCCCACCCGATACTCGCAATCACGCCGAGGTTGCCGAGCCCGAGCCCCGCGTAGAACAATCGCTGTCCCACCTCGAGCGACGTGACGCGCACCGCGGACGCCATCAGGAAGAGTCCCACCGCGAGCGACAGCGCGACCAGCGTGAACATCACCGCCAGATCGCGCCGACGCTCCCGCTGGAGCCACGCGAGCTCCGACTCCAACTGCCGACCGCGCGCTTCGAGTGCCTGCGCTTCCTCCGGCGTAGGCGGCGGTGACAACCGACGACGCACCACGCTCAGCCCGCCAGCCACGTCTTCCACGTGGACTCGGCGAGCCCGAGCGTCACGCGCTGCTTGCACCGCACCAACGGTTGCACCAGCAACAACGGCTCGTCGCTCAACAGGGTGAGCCACTTCTCCTCGCCGTAGCGCGCCGGACCAAGCCCGAGTTCGGCGAAGCGCTTCGACTGTCGATCGATCAGCGCCTCCACCCCGAACTGCTGCGCGAATCGCTTGAGCTCCCCCGCACTGGGCGCGCGCACCGCGAAGTCCATGAAGTGGATCTTCACGCGCCGCTCCTTGAAGAACCGCTCCGCCTTGCGCGTGTCGCTGTGCTTCTTCGTGCCGAGGATCTGCACCTCGAGCTGACCGGGCAACGTGGACACCTCAGCCCTCGCCTCGCTCGACGGCCTGCATCATCGCGTCGTCGAACTGCCCCTCGCTGCGCGCCACCACGAGCGCGGCCACGCCGTTGCCAATGAAGTTGGTGATTGCGCGCGCTTCACTCATGAACCGGTCCACCCCGAGCAGAATGGCGAGCCCCTCGAGCGGCACGGTCTTGGTGGCGGCGAGCGTGCCCGCCAGCACCACGAAACCGGAGCCGGTCACGCCGGCCGCACCCTTGGACGTCACCATGAGAATGCCCAGCAACACGAGCTGCTGGGCGATGGTCATGTCGACGTTGTACACCTGCGCGAGGAAAATGGCCGCCATGACCATGTAGATGCTCGTCCCGTCCAGGTTGAACGAATAGCCGGCCGGCACCACCAGCCCCACGATCGACCGTTGCGCCCCGTAGCGCTCGAGCTTCTCCAGCAGCCGCGGAAACGCCGACTCCGAGCTCGACGTGCCGAGGACCAGCAGCAGCTCCTGCCGGATGTAGCGCAGAAAGCGCCACAGCGAGAAGCCATAGCGGCGCATGATCAGGTTGAGCACGACGAAGATGAACACCGCCATCGTCACGTACACCGCGAACATCAGCTTCGCGAGCGGCAGCAGCGTGCGCAGCCCGAACGTTCCCACCGTGTACGCCATGGCACCAAACGCACCGATGGGCGCGACCTTCATGATGATCGACACGAGCTGGAAGAAGATCTCCGTCAACCGCTCCAGCACGTCGTACACGATCTGACCGCGCTCCCCCACCATCGCCATCGCCGTGCCGAAGAGGATCGCGAAGAACACGATCTGCAGCAGCTCGCCGTTCGCGAAGGCGCCCACCACACTCGGCGGCACGATGTGCGTGAGGAACTCGAGCATGCCGGTGGGCGCCGGTGCCGCCACCGGTGCCGCTGCCGCCAGATCATCGGGACGAATGAAGCCCGCCCCGGGCCGTAGCGTGTTCACCGCAATCATGCCGATGACCAGCGCCACGAGCGACGTCGCCGTGAAATACGCGAACGATTTCGCCCCCACGCGTCCCAGTCGCTTGAGGTCGTGCGTGGACGCAATGCCGGTCACGATCGTGAGAAACACGATCGGCGCCACCACCATCTTCACGAGGTTGATGAACGTGTCGCCGAGCGGCTTGAGCGACTTGGCGAACTCGGGACGAACGATCCCGAGGGCGATGCCGATCGCGACGGCGACCAGCACCTGGAACGTGAGATTGCGAAGGAGGGGGCGCATGCGAGCGGTAACGCCGGGGGTGGGTACGGAACAGGGTAACCGTCACGCCCCGACCCCGCGCACCGGCCGCCGCTAGATTCCGCGTCCATGTCGCTGTCCTCGTCGATTGCTCTGCTCGAACCGGTCGCCGCCGGTGGGTCGCTCCCCCTCGCGTCGCTCGCCACCATCGCCGCCGTGTCGGCGGTGGGGGCGGCCATCAACGCCGTGGCCGGCGGGGGGACGCTGCTCACCTTCCCCACGCTGGTCGCCCTCGGCGTCCCCCCAGTCTCGGCCAACGCCACGAGCACGGTCGCGCTGTGGCCCGGGTCGTTGAGCAGCATGCTCGGCTACCGGCGCGAACTCACCGGCGCCCGGGCGTGGGCCATCCGCTTCGCGATGCCGAGCATCGCGGGTGGCATCGTGGGTGCCCTGCTCCTCATGGTCACGAGCGACAAGCGCTTCGCGACCATCGTGCCCTGGCTCGTGCTCGGCGCCACGGGACTCTTCGCGGCGCAAAAGGCCGTGGTGCGTTGGCTGCTCTCGCGCGCGACGTCCGCCCCACCCGCACGCTTCGACGTGAACGGACATCTGCTGCCGCCCACCACGGGCCTCCTGCTCGCGCAGTTCTGTGTGGCGATCTACGGTGGCTACTTCGGCGCCGGCGCCGGCATCATCATGCTGGCCGCCCTCGGGTTCATGGGACTCACCAACATCCACCAGATGAACGGGCTCAAGAACTGGGGCGGCGTGTGCTTCAACGGCGTGGCCGCGCTCATGTTCGTGTTCTCGGGGCTCGTGATCTGGCCCATCGCGGCGGCGATGGCGGCGGGAAGCATCCTCGGCGGTTATGCGACTGCCGGCCTCGCGCAGCGTGCACCGCAGGCCGTGATTCGTGGACTCGTGACCGTGATCGGGATCGCGTCGAGCGTCTGGCTGTTCATCCGCATGACGCAGGCGTGACGGGCGCGTGACCGGCGCGGCGTGTCGAGCAGCAGCGGCGACGGCATCTTGATGCGCATGACCTCTCGCTGCTTCGTGCGCCTCGGCGTCGCACTGCTCCTCGTGCTCGGCGCCTGTCGTGCACCAATCACGACGGCCGCGCCCGGTGCGTCGTCAGACTCGCCACGCAAGGCGCTATTCGTCATCGTGGACGGCATTCCCGCCGACGTGATCGAGCGCGCCGCCACGCCACACCTCGATGCGATCGCGGCGGCGGCCGGTGCGCCCGGCCTCGGTTACACGCGTGCTACCGTCGGCGGCGAACTCGGCGGGGCGAGCGAAACGCCCACGGTGTCGGCGCCCGGGTACATGAGTCTCCTCACGGGGACGTGGGCCTGGAAACACAACGTGCGCGGCAACAGCAACCAGTCGCCGAACTACAGCTACTGGAACCTCTTCCGCATCGTGGAGACGGTCGAACCCGCACGCCGCACCGCGCTCTTCTCCACGTGGCTCGACAATCGCACCGTGCTCGTGGGTGAAGGTCGTGCGGATGCGGGCGATTTCCGGCTCGATCACGTGGCCGATGGCTTCGAGCGCGACACGCTGCGCTTTCCGCACGACAAGGATTCCCGCTACATCCTCGCCATCGACGAACACGTGACCACGCAGGCCGCGCGTGTGATCGCCGACAGCGGACCGGACCTCAGCTGGGTGTACCTGCAGCATACCGACGACGTGGGACACTCGCAGGGTGACGGCGCCGCGTTCGACGCCGCGGTGCAGCACGCCGATTCACTGATCGGTGTGCTGTGGCGCGCCGTGCGACAGCGCGAAGCACGTGGTGAACAGTGGATGATGGTCGTGACCACCGATCACGGACGCGATCCGATCAGTGGGCGCAGCCACGGCCGACAGACCGCGCGTGAGCGCACGACGT
>JALOPN010000256.1 GCA_025453875.1 Gemmatimonadaceae bacterium
TGCATGGGGGCGAGCGCCGGTGACGGCAACCGCAAACAAGACCACGTGGAAGACGTCCACGTGGCGCGGGAAGGACGGGCGGGTACTGCTGGCCCTTCCTACGTCAGTTCGCGGTACGCTGCAGGAGGGCGATCGCGTGTGGGTCACGCTCGAGTTCGCGTAGCTCGACGCCGGGGCGCCTTGAACCACGTCAAACGGCGCCGCGCAGCTGCGCGCGGCGCGCGATCACGCCGGTGGCGGCTGGCGGTCCCCGGTCCACAGGACGATCAGCCCGCACCCCCGAAGCATCGGAAACTCGAAGGGGCGGAGCGCGCGGCTCCGGTAGATCTCTACCCCCATCAGACGTGACGCTTGCACGAACGTGTCCACGCCAATGCCGCTGATGTTCACCAGTTGGCCATCCACGATCACATCGGGCACGCACAGGCCCCCGCTCGGACTGCGCATGAGGAGCTGCTGCTGCGAGACGAAGGGGCCCGCCGCGCGAATCGTGATGCCCGGCAGGCTGGCGAGCAGGTCACTCACCCTCGACGGGTCGCGGCGGGCGATCGTGGCTTCGTCAACGAAGCGTCCGAGCCCCTGCCGGCGTCGATTCTCGAACTCGCGCTTCCAGGCGGGCTCGGCGCGTTCTCCCACCACCCGCACCGTCTCAAGGGTGACATCAGCGGGGGACATGATGAACACGATGCGCGCGGTGTCGCCGTCGGCGATATCGACCGCCTGTCGCAGCGGTGCATACCCGATGGCGCGTGCCTCCAACGTGTGCGTGCCAATCGGCAGTTCGCGCAGTTCGAAGGAGCCATCGGCATTGGACGTCGTGCTCCCCACGGTGCGGCGAAGCTGCAACTGTGCGTTGGCGATTGGCGTGCCGTCCGTTGTACGAATGGCGCCGCGCAGACGACCCATGCCGCGCATCGGAACGATCTCGCTGGCGATGCGCTCCGCGCTGTCGGCGCCCGTGTCGGCACCGGCGATCGCCGCAGACGACTGTTCGACGGGTGCCGTGCGCAAGTCGCGCAGCAGCAGGCGAGACGACGGGGCCTCGAGCTCCACGACGCCGGTTGCGCCGTCGGCCGCCACGCCCTGCACGAGCGCCGGTGTCGCCACGGGCACGCCGCAAATGACGAAGGCGCCGCTCGCGTCCGTCTCGGCCGTGATGACCGGGCGCCGCTGCTGCACGCCTCCATCGATGATGGTTTCCCACCACCGCACGCTGACGATGCCCGCCGTCACCGGCGCCCCCGTCTGCGCCGCCCGGAGACGCCCCATGAAGATGGCCTCGTCATCGGCCAGCGACACGTCCGGACAGGCCGCACGGGCCAGCGTCGCGACCGAGGGGATGGCCAACTGCACGCTCGAATCCGCGCCGGGTAGCTGCACGGTGCGCACCGGCGGCGTGACGTGGAGGGAATCGAGGCGCGGGTGCAGGTAGCCGAGGGTGTACACGCCCGGCGGCACACTGTCGATCACGAACCGACCGTCCGCCCCCGACGTGGACGTACGCGCCCATGCGGGGGTGTCGCGTGCGACCAGTTGCACAAGCGCGCCGCCCAGCGGCGCGCTAGCGATGCTGTCGAACACTGTGCCGGCAATCCGATGCGCGTGCGGCACGCCGCCCTGAGCGTGTGCCATTGCGGTCGGGTACGCGATCACCGCCCCCAGCAGCACGATGCGCCAGCGAGCCGAGGGGAACCGTGGGCGAAATGGGTGACGCATGCGTGGCAACCTCGATAGTCCGGTTCGTTCACTCGCTACCGGTCGAAGATCCGCCGTGTTTCTTCCAGGATCAAGAAGCGATCAGCTCAACGGGGGCTTCCGCGGCGGGTGACCCGCTACCGCGCTCCGCCCACCGCCGCGTGCGCCGTCGTCACGGGGGCCGCCCGCTCGAGCGCCGCCGCGAGGCGGGGCAGGGCGATGGCGAGCGCGACGCTCACGGCGAGGCCGGTGGTCACCTTGAGACCATCGCGGCCGATCATGCCGATCGTTTCACGCATGGGACGCGACTGCAGCCGCACCGACATCGCGATCTCACGCCCCGCCAGCAGCCCGAGGAACACCCACGTGGTGCTCATGGGGATCTGGCTCCACTCCTTGAACACGAGCAGCACGGCACCGAACGCGAAATCGATGATCGTGGCCGAGCGAATGTCCTGCGTGTTGGTCTTGCTCGTGACGACCTTCTGGATCTCGCCGCCGCGCGTGGCGAAGGTGTAGGCGTGGAGCAGCGCCATCACCAACAAGGCGAAGGCCAGCCACTCCACGCTCAACTGCCTCGGCGCGTACACGAAGATGTTGGCGAGGTCCTGAATGAGCCACTGGCTCCACAGGAAGCCGGTCGAAAGCCATTGCAGTGCGGTCCAGTACCCCGGCGCTTCATTGTGCGCCGTGTCGATGAAGCGCTTCTCCATCAGGCGCGCGAGTGCGAAGTAGAGCACGATCGCCGAGCCGAAGGCGACCACGTAGCCGAGGATCGACTTCGTCATCATCTTGCCCAGGTTCTCCGGGGCGAAGATGGTCAGGATCAGGAAGGTCGTACTGACCGGGATGCCGCGCTTCGTGAGCAGCAGCAGGACCACCGGCGGCACGAGGTAGATCCACGAGAACGGCTGCGGCAGTGGAATGCCATCGAGGCGACCGTACGAGCTGTCGCCGCCATTGACCACCCAGCCGTAAATGAGCACGGCGTACAGGATGCCGACCGCGTAGAGCCAGAGCACCCACCAGGGGCGCTGCTGGTTCGACGAGAGAAACGTTCCGAGCGTCTGCAAGGCATCGTTCGCGACGATCGAATACGACGCGATCGCGAAGCCGATGGCCATCAACATCAGATCGAGCGACAGACAGAGCCTCGAGCAGTCGGGGAGCCGGCGGAGACCAATCGTGACGCGTCCAATGTCGGGGTCCGCGGCGTGGAGAGCCATGGGGCCACGCGCGTTGTTACCGAGTCGTCACCGAACGGTTCGGGGGCGTTCTGCTGTCGGTGGCATCTGTCGGCCCGCGGGAGCGCGACCGGGCGTGGAAAGTACCGTGGAAAGCATCGTCGAAGTGCCTGTATTTGATTGACTTCCGGCCTCTGACCTCCTAGACTCTCTCAGGTGCGCGGCCGGGTTCGGCGCGCCGTTCGGCGGGGGTGAACCAACACTCGGTTGCCCGCGCGTCCGTTCCGCTGCTGCCTCCGCGCCACTTCGTCTCGCATGGTTCGAGTTACCGCTGTCCTGCCCGAAAGCATCGCCGATCAGGTCGGCATCGTGCCGGGCACGGAGCTGCTCGCGGT
>JALOPN010000257.1 GCA_025453875.1 Gemmatimonadaceae bacterium
CGGCCACGTCGCCGCGTGCCTCGCGGCCGCCAAGGCGCGATGAGGTGGTGCAGCCGGAGTGTCACGAGGATCTGCGTTGGTGGGTCGCTCAGGATCCTCGAGTAGCCCTCAAGGTGCTGGATCTGATGGAGGAGGTCATGCGAACTCCGTTCACGGGGACGGGGAAGCCCGAGCCGCTCAAGGCGCTCGGCGCCAACGTGTGGTCCCGTCGGATCACCCAAGAGCATCGACTCGTCTACAAGGTGTACGACGAACGCATCGACTTCTTGCAGGCACGATATCACTATTGACGGCGCGAGCGCGCCCATGGAGTGCAGCTGCACCCCGTGCTGCTCGTCCGGCATGACCTAATTGTGCCGTCCGTCGGCGTTGTCGTCCGCCATCAGTTGTCGCCATCGAACCACGCGGGTCCATGGACCCGCACGCACCCCGCACGCGCCACCACCACCCCGCTGCCGACGCATGAATCGCCGTCGCTTCCTCCTCCGCACCGCCGGCGTCGCCACCGCGGCCGGAGCGTCCTGGTACGGTTACAGCCGTTGGGAGCAGTCCCGCGCCGAGGTCGACATCGTCGCGTGGATGCGCGAGCAGCACCGCACGTTCGATGCGTCGCGTCCGGACAGCATCACACGTGACGGCGCCCTGGTGGCCGCCCTCGCCGGTGCAAAGGTAATCGGGATTGGTGAGGCGACGCACGGCAGCCACGACGACGTCGCGTGCAAGGCCGCCATCGTGCGCGCGCTCGTGCAGGCCGGTGCGATCGACACGCTGTTGCTCGAAGCGAATGGTCCCGGTGGGCGTGAACTCGACGCGTTCGTGACAGGAGCGTTTGGGGCCGACAGCGATGCGGCTGCCCGCGTGCGCGAAGCGGCAATCTTTCGCATCCTCAAGACCGAAGTCCTGGCCGAACTGCTCGCCTGGTTGCGCGACTGGAATCGCACGGCCACGCACCCGGTGCGCATCGTGGGCGTGGACTGTCAGGCGTCGCCGGCTGATGCCGAGTTCGCGCTCGCGTGGCTCGATCCGATCGATGGCGCGACGGCCGCCGACTTCCGTCGGCGTCTTGCGCCCATCATTTCGGCGGAAGCGCAGGCGCGCCGATTCCCCGTCCTCATCGCCAGTCTCACCACCGCGCAGATTCGTCAGGCGATGACGGATCTGACGGCGTTGCAGGAGACGCTGTCGGCGCAAGGACCGCACGCCGCAGCCCCCGGTCGTGACGCGGCCGAGCGTGCTGCGCGTACGGCCTGGCAAGGGTTGCACGCCTTCGAACTCGAAGGGTCGGATGGCGTCATCGAGGGCGATTTCGGCGCGTACTACGGTCGGCGCGATCGCTCCATGGCGGAGAATGTGGAGCGGGCCGCCACCGGGCGTGGTGCGGTCTACTGGGCGCACAACAATCACGTCGCCGCCGCGCCGCTGAGCGATTTCGCTGACAGCCTCGAACCCACCGGGTACATCCTGCGGCAGTCGATGGGCGCGGCGTACAAGGCGGTGCTGTTCGAGTACGCGACCGCGCGCTTCATCGCGGTGCCGAGGTCGCCCTTTGGGCCGATCCCGCCGTCGAGCGATCCCACCGAGATCATCACGTGGGGCTACACTGGCGGGCGTCTCGCCGGACTGTTCCGCGCGCTCGGTGGCGGCGACGCGTGGGTGAACCTGGCGTCGCTCCCTGACACGCCTGCGTTGCGCGACTGGGCGCAACGACCGTATCCGATGCGTACGGCCGGCTACGCCGGGGTACGGTGGGTGCGTCTTGTACTTCCGCTCTCCCTCACGCCGCGAGAGGCGATCGATGTGCTGGTGCACATTGAGAACCTCGGGCCGTCGCGGATGTTGGTGTAATCGCGAGAACCCGACACGCCCCCGCGGGTACTCATCTCCATGCGCATTCCATCGTGGTCACTCGCCCTCCTCGCGCTCGTCCCCCTGGTCGCCCGCGCGCAGCCCGCACCCACCGCCACCGGCTGGTTCGGGGGCGCGTATCTCGGGGCAACCGCCGGCAACTACGACATCGACCAGATCGCGAACATTGGCGCCGGAGCGTTCGATGCCGGGGGCGCGATTGGCGTGACCGGTGGACGGCTGTGGCGGCGCATCGGATTCGCGGTGGGCGGCGAGTTGCAGCAGCTGCTCGACCAACGCGATGACCGCCTCGGGGCGACGCGCTCCACCTGGCGCACCGCGCCCGGTCTCGCCTCGGCGCGCGTGGATCTGCTCGTCCCGTTGAGCGGTACGGGGGATGAGGCCCTGCAGTGGGACCGCAAACAGCGGCTGCTGCTCGTGGCGGGGCTCGCCGCCACACGCCTCGATGGTGCGCTGGGCTCCGGCACGACGTCGACGCCCGAACTGGGGCTCGCCGAGGTGCGTGGGGTCGGGTGGTCGGTAGGGGGGCAGTGGACCCGTGCCTTGAGCGAGACGCAATGGCTGGTGGCCGACGCCCGGTTCGAGCGATTCCGCGTGACGAGCGGACGCGTCAATCCACTGCCGGGAAGCAGCGCGGCCCGCACCCCGAGTGGTGGCGGCACGAATGTCGTCGTACGCCTCGGGGCGCGGATGTTTCTCCCCAATGGCCGCTGACGACGGTCCGCGCCGCGCCTGCGGTGCACGACCGCGCCGCGAGTTGTCCGCCGCGCGACAGCGGCTAGGTTGCAGCATGCGCCATTCGCTCCACCGGTCCGTCGCATGACGCCGTCCGATTCGTCCTCGCCGCGCGTGACGGACGAACACATCACGCCCACCGGGTGGCGCGTGAAGGGCGCCGCCATCCCGCTGGTCGAGGAGGCCGCGCGCCTCGTGCCGCTCGAGGCCGCACGCGCCGAGGACGTGCTCGCGGCGACGCGAATGCGTCTGCGACCGCGCCTCGCGCGCGATCGGGTCGTGCCGCTGGTGCTGCACGCGATCACCGAGTCGATTCGTGAGCACTGGCCCGATGCGCCGGCGTTGCGCGAGGACGCGCCGCTGTCGCGCCCGGCCGATCGTTTGCACGCGCTCCGTTGGGAAGTGCGTGGCGTCGCCGGCGCGTGGACCGGCGAGCTTCGGTGGCGTCATCCGCACGCCACGGCGCGCCTGGTGCCGTGTCTCACGCACCTCGTACTGCAGGAAAACGTGGGGCTCATCACGCTCACCGTGCGCGTGAGTGCGGAGGGCGGAATGGGCGCCGTGCGTGGCAGTGTTGGCGCGGGTCAGGCCATGCCGGCGTTCCTGCGACGGATCCGGCAGGTCGTGCGCGTCACGATGGATGAGTTCGAAACGGCC
>JALOPN010000258.1 GCA_025453875.1 Gemmatimonadaceae bacterium
TAGCCCACGTGCTCGCGCAACGCCTCGACCTCGGGCGTGATTACACCGAGGTTCTCGGCCACGATGGGCACTGGTCCGAGCGCGTCCTGCACGGCGTCGAAGAATGCGATCCCCGGACCGGGACGCCACACGCCGTCCACTGCGGTGGTTGCGTCCCCCGCGACTTCCCAATACGCCTCAAAGCCACGGAAGTGATCGAGGCGCACGATGTCGAACTGCGAGAACGCGGCGCGCAAGCGTGCGATCCACCAGGCATAGCCTTCGGTGCGCACGGCATCCCAATCGTACAGCGGATTGCCCCACAGCTGGCCGGTCTCGCTGAAGTAGTCGGGCGGAACACCCGCCTGCACGCGCAACCGGCCGTCGGCGTGCAACTGAAACAGGTGTGGGTGTGTCCACACATCGGCACTGTCGTGTGCGACATAGATGGGCACATCGCCCATGAGTCGCACACCCACGTCGCTCGCGGCGTCGCGTACGCGCTGCCACTGGATCGCGAAGAGATACTGTTCCGCTTCGAAACGTGCGATGGTACCGGCGAGGCGGCGTGTCGCGTGAACGAGCGCCGATGGATCACGCAGCGCGAGTTCGCGTGGCCACGCGTACCACGGGGCACCACCGTGGGCCTCCTTGAGCGCCATGAAGAGCGCATAGTCGGCAAGCCACGCGCGCTCCTGCTCCCGGAATGTGGCCAGGGCGGACGCGTGTGCCGGATCGCTCAGGACGCGCTGTGCCGCGCGCGCGATCAGCGGGCGCTTGTGCGCGATGACCCGCGCAAAATCAACGTGCCTGGTGGACGCCGATGCGTTTGCGTCCGCGACGACGGGCACATCGTCCAGCGCCAGCAGGAGCGGATTGCCGGCGAACGCCGAGAAGACCTGATAGGGCGAATCGCCGTAGCCGGTGGGGCCAAGTGGCAGCACTTGCCAGAGCCCCACACCCATGGATTGCAGCAGTGTGATCCAGCGCTGGGCCGACGCACCAAGATCGCCGATCCCATGCGCGCCTGGCAGGGACGTGGGGTGCAGCAGCACACCGGCCGATCGGGGCCACGTCATGGTACCGCCTCGGCGAACGCTGCGATGGCGTCCCAACCGTCGGCCACGACCGAGGCGAGCGGCGCGAAGCGAGGCTCCGGGAGCGCATCCCAGCGACACCATCGCCACTCCGCGCACTTCTCGGGTTCGCGTCGCTCGGGTTCGCGCGTGGTGTCGAGCAGTTCGGTCAGCACGAAGACGGTCACGTAGTGTCGGCCCTCCGACGCGAAGACGCTGTTGGTCCACGGACCGGCGCCGATGGCGCGCACGGTGAGCCCCGTTTCCTCGAGCACTTCGCGTTCGGCGCAGGCAAACGGATGCTCGAAGGGTTCGAGATGGCCGCCGGGCAACTGCCAGGTGTCGCGGCCGTGCGTGGCGCCGATGCGACGTCCGACGAGGACCTGATCACCTCGGCGTACGACGGCCGCCACGCCAACTCGCACCACGCGTGGCGCGCCGTGGCCGTCCTCCGGTCCGCTCCCCATATTCGCGCCCATGCCCACCACCTCCCATCGCCTGTCGGCGATCTCCGAATCCGTCATCCGTGGCACGACGCGCACGGCCAATCAGTATGGCGCCATCAACCTGGCGCAGGGGTTCCCCGATTTTCCGCCGCCACCCGCACTGCTCGACGCGCTGGTCGAGGCAGCGCGAGGTCCCGCCCATCAATACGCGGTCACCTGGGGAGCGCCACGATTTCGCGACGCCCTCGCGCGCAAGATCACACGCGACGCCGGCATTCCCATCGATCCCGAGCAACACCTGGTTGTCACCTGTGGCAGTACCGAAGCGATGATGGTGGCGATGATGACCGCGTGCAATCCGGGCGACAAGGTCATCATCTTCTCTCCGTACTACGAGAACTACTGGGCCGACACCATCCTTGCCGGCGCCGAAGCGATCTGGGTGCCGCTGCGACCCCCCACCTTCTCGTTCGACCCCGAGGAGCTGGCGCGCGCCTTCGCGCAGGGCGCCAAGGCAATCATTCTCTGCAATCCGGGCAATCCCACCGGCAAGGTGTTCACCCGCGAAGAGCTCACGCTCATCGTCGATCTCGCCACGCGGCACGATGCGTACATCATCACCGACGAGCCGTACGAGCACATGGTGTATGCACCGCACGAGCACGTCTACACCCACGCGCTGCCCGGTGCGTTCGAGCGAACGATCGTGTGCAACTCGCTGAGCAAGACGTACTCCATCACCGGCTGGCGCATCGGCTACGTGCTCGGTCCGCCCGACGTGATCCGGGCCGCTCGCAAGGTGCACGACTTCCTCACCATCGGTGCCGCCGCTCCCCTGCAGGAAGCGGCGGTGACTGCGCTGGAGTTCCCGCCGTCGTACTACGAGGAGTTGCGGGCGTTCTATCAAAAACAGCGCGATCTCTTCTGCGGCTATCTGCGCGAGACCGGGCTGCCGTTCACCGAACCGGGCGGTGCGTACTATGTGATGATGGACATCTCCTCCCTCGGATTCGCGACCGATGGCGAGGCAAGCGACTGGCTCATCAAGGAGATTGGCGTGGCCGGTGTGGCGGGCTCGAGTTTCTTTCGAGAGCCGATCCACGACTACATCCGGTTTCACTTCGCCAAGAGCGACGCCGTGCTACACGCGGCGGGCGAGCGACTGCGTCGCCTGGCGGAGGGGCGGCGTTGATCCGCCGCCCTCGGCTCAGCTGCGTACCACGTCGTCGAGGAACACGCTGTTCGCAAACGTCACGACGACCTCGTCCTCCTGCTCGATGAGCGTCTGCGTGGGTGTGATGGCGCGCAGCACACCGCGATGCCCCCGTACCTCGATCGCATCGCCGGGCGCGAACACCTGTCGCGCATAGAACCCGGCCAGCAGGTTGCGCGTCACGTCGCGCGAGCCAAGGCCCAGTGAGATCGCAAACGCCAGCGCGAGGCCACCGAGCACCACCGCCGTGACGATGCGCACCATGGCCGTATCGAACTCGAGCTGTCCGATGGCCATGATGATCACGAGGAACAGGATGAACCCCGACGTGATGCGCGCGAGGGTCGGTGCGAAATCAATCCCTGACGCTTCGGCGGCGCGACGTACCGTATCGCCGGCGAACTGGCTGACCGCGGTCCCCACCACCAGCAACAACACGGCCGCGAGCACCTTGGGCAGGTAGCCGAAGAGTGCCGCGATGGCCGCGGAGATCGCCGTGAGGCCCCACGCATCGGCGGCGGTGCGGGCAAACAGCGCACGTTCGACCAGCGAGGCAACGATCAGCAACGCGATGATCGTGACCAGGCCGAGCACGGCGCGCGGCGCGGCGTTCACGATCATCTGCTGCAGTGAGAGCAACACCTGACGGATCTGATCCACGGGGGCCGGTCAGGAACGATCAGTGGGAGGAACGGAAGGACGACGGGCGCCGTCCTTCCACGCAAACGGGACGCGGAGCAGTTCGAGCGCCGTGGCGAACGGTGCATGCCACGCCACGGTCAGGAGTTCATTGGTGAGCAGGCGACGCTCGATACGGCGGCCGACACGATCGACGAACCGCTCGTCATCGGGCAGTGTGAAGTCCTGCAAGGGTTCCACCGGTGCGCCGACGTCCTCGTCGCCGTTCGGGGCACGTGATGCGTCACTCATGCCGACATCTCCGCGGCGGCTTCCGCCGCTTCCCATCGCTTGCGAAACTCTTCGCGCCCGCGCTTGATGCGCATCTTCACCGCCGAGAGCGAGATGCCGAGTGTGGTCGCGATCTCCTCGTAGCTCATGCCGTCGGCGTCGCGCAACATGAGGGGGACGCGCACCGTGTCGGAGAGCTCGTCGAGCACCGCGAGAATGCGCTCGCGCAGGTCGGCCTGATCGGCGCCGGCGTCGGCGCGATCGGTGCTCGACACCGGGGCGTCCGGTCCGAGTTCCTCGATGTCGACCGTGCTGCCACCACGTTGTGCGCGCAGATAGTTGAGACAGTGGTTCACCTTGATGCGACGCAGCCACGTCTTGAGCTGCGAGCGTCCCTCGAACCGTCGCAAGCCGAAGTACGCCTTCACGAACACTTCCTGCGCGAGATCGTCGGCGTCCGCCGATGACCGGGTCAGCACGCGACAGTTGGCCCGCACGAACCCCTGATGTCGACGCACCAGCACTTCGAACGGACGTGGGTCATGCTCATCCTGCAGCACGCGCTCGACCAGACGGTCATCCGGTTCCTCGGCGAGCGACGCGCGGGGCGATGGAGTCTCGGACACGATTGTGCGATGGAAGTCACAGACTTGCGGGACAGCGCCGGACATCATGGGACGCGCTACAGAAATCTACCGCACCGGCTCGCGCGTCCGGGGATGTGACTTCACTCACGCACGGTTGTCCGTCCTCATGCAACCCGTCTCCCCCCGCGACCGAGGTGACATGCAGGCTCCCGAAGTGCTGATCGTCGATGATGACGCCCTGCTCCGCCGCACCGTGGTGCGCATCCTCGCCAACCAGCGCTTCCGGATTCGCGAGTACGACAATCCGGTCGCTCTGCTCGAGGCTGCGCTGGCGGGTGCGCCGCGACCGGCGCTCGTGGTGACCGATGTCGTGATGCCGGGACTGAGCGGTTTCAGCCTGGCCAGCGCGCTGCGCTTCGTCTGGCCAGGGTTGCCCATGCTGCTCTTCTCCGGCTCGCACACGTTACGGGACGGCCATATCGACGGCGACGGGCCGGTCCGTTTTCTGTCCAAGCCCTTCTCGCGCACCGATCTCCTCGAGGCCATCGAAGCCCTGCTGCAGGGCGGCAGTACGGCTCCACCGCGCGCACCGTAGCGGCCGATCGGGATTGCGCGGGCGTCTGGACGCGGCCGCGCGCCGAGCCGATCTTTCCGGTTCCCCCCTTCCCGGCCCCGCCCATGGAAATCACGCTGAAGGTCAACGGGCAGTCCCGCACGGTGGATGTGCCGGCGGACATGCCCCTCCTCTGGGTCCTCCGCGACGAGCTCGACCTCAAGGGCACGAAGTTCGGCTGCGGCTCGCAACAGTGCGGCGCGTGCACCGTGCACGTCGACGGCTCGCCCATCCGCTCCTGTCAGCGGCGCGTTGCGGCGGTCGCGGGCGCCGAGATCACCACCATCGAAGGGCTCTCCCCCGATGGGACGCACGCGCTGCAGCGGGCCTGGGACGAGCTCGACGTGCCGCAGTGCGGCGCGCACGCCCAAGCCGACCGACGCCGACATCGATACGGCCATGAACGGCAACCTCTGCCGCTGCGCCACGTATCTCCGCATTCGCGAAGGGATCCATCGAGCCGCCGAGTTGCTCGCCGCGCCGACGCCGTCGGGAGGGAGCCGCTGATGACCCCCTTCACGGCATCCGTATCCCGCCGCGGCTTCCTGCGCGTCTCGGCGCTCGCCGGTGGTGGGCTGCTCATCGCCGGCCTCTTCGACAGCGAAGACGCCGTCGCGTTCGACAGCACGCGTGAGCGCGAGGCCATGCCCGCCGCCGACGATCCGCGGCTCGGTGCCTACGTGAGCATCACGCCCGATGGCGTGGTGACGATCGTGGGCAAGAACCCCGAAATCGGGCAGGGCGTGAAGACCATGCTGCCCATGCTCATCGCCGAAGAACTCGACGTGGCCTGGTCGCAGGTGCGCGTGCAGCAGGCGAAGCTCGATCCGGCCAACTATCCGTCGCAGTCGGCGGGTGGCAGCACCGCGACGCCCACCAACTGGCT
>JALOPN010000259.1 GCA_025453875.1 Gemmatimonadaceae bacterium
GGGTGCCCACCGGTGGCGGTGACCGCCGCGTCGGCAAACACCACGTCAAGGGCCGTCGCGCGTCCGAGCTTCGGAAGCAGCTCGCGTCGCGCGGCCCGCGGATTGGCGAGCGTCTGCACGTAGAAGACACCCGCATTCACATACGTCTGCCGGATGGCGTCGTAGTCACCCACAGTCGCAGGACTATGGGTGTGTGCATCCCCGAACGGCGGCACGACGTACGCACCGCCGAGGCGGACCACGCTGTCCACCCGCTGCGCCGGCCGCGGCACGAAGTGTGCGTCGCGCACATAGCGTGAGCCGCGCACGAAGCGGGTACCGTCGAACCAATGGGCGTCACGTAACTCCACGGTGACGGCGGACGATGCGGACTGCGCCGTCACCGCCGCGGTCGATATGAACAGGGCAAGAACGGCAGCAAGCGGTGGTCCGACACGACGCATGCGAGGATCACTCCGGGTTCGGGTTCGACCGGTAGTGTGTGCGCGACCGGGCGAGACCAGAACCTTGACCCCGGTGAACCGGGCGAACGAGCCGGTCAATGGCCGGACGCGCTGTCCTCGCTGGCGCGCGCGATCGCGCGTACGCGCGTCGCCCCGTCGCGACTGCACACGACCCGCGAGCCATCGGCGAAGATCGCCGCCAGCTGCCGATCGCCCTGCTGCTCGAAGCGTTGTACGTGACGCAGGGCGATGAGGTGCCGGCGATGAACACGCACGAACTGTGTGGGATCGAATCGACGCGTGAGGGCGTCGAGCGTGTCGGTGTGCAGCCACTCACGTGTTGCGGTGATGATGCGCACGTAGTCATCGGCGCCTTCGAAACGCCAGACGCTGTCGAGTGAGACCACGTGCAGGCGCTGACCCAGTCGCACCAGCAACGACTCCGGCGTTGACGATGTCACGGTGCCGGCGCGGCGCCGTCGCACTCGCTCGAGTGTGGTTCGCACGCGCTCCGCACCAAACGGCTTCACGAGATAGTCCACGGCGTCGATCGCGAAAGCGTGCGCCGCGTGTTCGGCGTGTGCCGTGGTGAACACCAACGCGAGGTCGAGCGGTACCTCAGGCAGTATATCGAGCCCTGTGCCACCCGGCATCGTGATGTCGAGAAAGAGGACGTCAGCGCGCTGTGTATGCAGGAGCGCGCGCAACGACGGGAGATCCTCCGCTTCGCCGAGGACCTGCACGTCGGCGTGCGCCGCGAGAAAGCGCCGCAGCGCCTGTCGCGCGAGGGGCTCGTCATCGGCGATCAGCGCACGGATCATGCGGGTCCTCGTCGCCGGCTCAGGCATGCCGAGGAAACCGCGCGTGCACACGCCAGCCGCCCTCGCGACGTGGTCCTGCGGTGAACGCGAGCGCGTCGCCGTACATCGTCTGCAGACGCTTGTGCACGATGGCCAGGCCCGTGCCCTGGCCGCTGGATGGGGCGGCCGCACCGAGACCGTCATCATCCACCGTGATGTCGATGGCGCCGTCCGTCACGTGCACGCGCACCTCGAGCGTCCCGGGACCCGCGCGCGGTGCAATCCCATGCCGTATGGCATTTTCGGCGAGTGGCTGCAAGGTGAGCGCGGGCAGCCGCACCTCGGTGGCGTCGCCGAGCAGCGTGTGCTGGAGCGTGAGCCGCGGCCCGAGGCGCAGCGCTTCGAGGGCAAGGTAGTCTTCGAGCATGCGCCATTCGTCGCGCAGGGAGACTGTGCTGCCGGCGGTACGTCCCTCGGCCACGTAGCGTGCGACGCGGGCGAATCGCTCGATCGCCTCATCGGCGCGCTCGTCGCCGCTGCGCACGAGTTCGAGCAGCGAGTGCAGTGTGTTGAAGAGCAGGTGTGGATCGAGTTGCGCGCGGAGTGCACGTAGTTCGGCCGCAAGTTGCAGCGCGGCAGCTTCGCTCGCATCGCGAGCGGCCTGTGCGGCGTAGCAGCCGCCGGCGATCGCGAAGTACATCACGAGCGCGGTCATACCCTGCCAACTGCGCGCGGGGCCGGTGAACCAGACGAGTGTCCAATCACCAGAGCGCAGTCCGGTGCGGAGTGCGAGCGACGCGGCCGTGGTGAGCGCCCAGAGTGCCAGGAACGCGAGTACGCCGCAGATGTGCGCGGGAACGAACCAGATCCGATCGGCGAGACGCCAGGGCAGGGCGCGACAGAGCAGCACTACCGGCCACGCCGCAATCACGGCGGCGACGACGTTACCCGCCGCATCGGCCCACACGCCGAGCGAGGGCTGCGCTCCGGCGTCGATGAATACGACGAGGTACGTCGTGAAAAGCAGTGCGGCCGCGATGAGGGCCAGCCGACGTGACTGCCAGATCGTGGGCGACTCCTGGGTGGGCATGATCCGAAAGCTAGGTCACCGCTGTCGGGTTCGCTGCATGTCTCCGGGTCGGTTCATCCCGGCCTGCCCCGAATCGTCGCGAACACCCCCAGCAACGCCTGCCAGTCGTGGCGATTCAACAGCGCGAACCGTCGGACGACCGGCGCCGGTTCGGTCCATGCCGAGCGACGAAACCCGAGGGGTCGCACCCGCGGGACGCCATGGTCGAACACCAGCGCCTGTTCGCTGTGCAGCGTCGCGTTCACGTCGATGACATGTCCGTCGTGCAGGAACGTGATCGAGTCGACCTCGGTATGCCCGATCACCACGCGGTGGACGTCGAAGTGACGCAATGTCGCCGCAACGTGCGCTTCGGACGCCAATGGCTCGTCGCCATTGGCCATCACGAACCCCCGGTACTGCGTGACCGAGTGCAGCCCGAGCTGCGCGTCGCGCGACGTATCGTCGACCACTGCACCGGCGAGGAACGCGCGACTCGCGGCGTTCAGTGCATCGAGCGAGGGGCCGCGCTTCACGACGGACGGCGAGATGCCACCGTGCACGAACAGCGTGCGCCCGATGCGCAGCGCCACCGGCCGCGTTCGTAGCCACTGCCCGAGGACCGTGCCGCTGTCGAGCGAGACCGCATACGGTGCGATGCGCGACATCGCGTAGTGGTGTTCCGGTTCGATGTCTTTCGTGATGCCCACGAGGTTGTACTGCTCATGATTGCCGAGCACCAGATGCAGCGCACCACCGGCCGCTTGCGCCTCGGCCTCGAGGGCGTATAGCCGCCACAGCAGCGGATAGACCCAGCGCCCTCGGTCGGTCATGTCGCCCAGCAGCACCACATGGCCGGTTCCGTAGCCCCAGCGTCCGCTCGAGTCCACGACGCCGAGGGCACGGGCCCAACGTTCGAAGTAGGCGC
>JALOPN010000260.1 GCA_025453875.1 Gemmatimonadaceae bacterium
ATGCGACGCCGATCGGTTTCCCCCGCTTCGGGCACAAGGTCGAGCGCGACGTACACGCTCGGATCCTCGACGTCCTCATAGCCCTGCGCGACTTCGTGACTCGAGAGCGCCGTGCCGCAGCGCGCGCAGTACGGCAGGATCTTGTGCCCCTTCACGAGGAGCCCCTTCGTGTGCAGCGTGGACAGCGCCCACCACACCGACTCCACGTAGTTGTTCTCGTACGTCACGTACGGCGCATCGTAGTCGAGCCAGTAGCCGATGCGTTCCGACATCGACTCCCAGTCGCCGCGATACTTCCACACGCTTTCGCGGCACCGCCGATTGAACTCGGCGACGCCCGTTTCCTCGATGAGCTGCTTGCCGCCGAGCTTCGCGACATCGGCGGGATCGAGCCCTTCGCGCGCGGCTTTCTCGCGCTGCAGCTCCTTCTCGACTTCGATCTCGACCGGCAGACCGTGCGTGTCCCAGCCGGCCTTGCGCGGCACGAAGTACCCCTGCATCGCGCGGTGGCGACAGAAGAGGTCCTTGATGGTGCGCGCGAACACGTGGTGAATGCCGGGACGCCCGTTGGCCGTGGGCGGTCCTTCGAAGAACACCCACGGTGTGGCGCCAGCACGCGCCTGTTGCAGTCGCGCAAACAGCGACTCGTCGCGCCACTGCGTGAGCAGCGCCTGCTCCAGATCGTGCGGCCGCTGGTCGGCGGGCGGCAACGGATATCGGTCGGACATGGTCAGCATCACGTCAGGTTGGTGCCCGTCGCCACTCACAACCGTTCCACCACACCGCGCACGACGGCGGTGAGCTTGGGCTCCGCGTCGCGCGCGACACGCACGATGTCGGCGAGATCCGTGGGCTGCAGTGCGTCGGGGAGACAGAGATCGGTGATGATCGAGAGGCCGAGCACGCGCATGCCACCGTGACGCGCAACAATGACCTCCGGCACCGTGCTCATGCCCACGACATCAGCGCCGATTGCACGCAGGAAGCGATACTCGGCGGGCGTTTCGAGATTGGGGCCCGGCACCGCCACATACACACCTTCACGCAACGTCATCCCCTGCGCGGCGGCCACTTCGCGCGCGAGGATGCGCAACGCCGGATCGTACGGCGCCGACATGTCGGGAAAGCGCGGACCGAGCGCTTCATCGTTGGGGCCGATGAGCGGATTGTCACCAAGCAGGTTGATATGATCGGCGATGAGCATGAGATCGCCAGCCTGCCACAGCGGGTGCATGCCACCGCACGCGTTCGACACCACGAGCGTCCCGGCGCCGAGCGCACGCAGCACGCGCACCGGGAAGGTCACCTGCTGCAGCGAGTAGCCTTCGTAGCGGTGAAAGCGTCCCTGCATCGCGATCACCGTCTTGCCACCGAGCGTGCCGCACAGCAGACGGCCGCGGTGTGACTCGACGGTCGACAGCGGAAAGTTGGGGAGCGCTTCGTACTCGATCGTGGCTTCAACCTCGATCTCATTGGCGAGCGCACCGAGGCCTGTCCCGAGGATGATCGCGACGTCGATGGGACGCGCAAAGCGCTGCCGCACCGCCTGGGCGCACGCCTCGATGCGTTCGCGCGCGTGCAGTCCCAACGCCGGATGGGCGAGACCGACGGCGGTGTGCTCCTGCGTGTACTGCAGCTGCGGAAATCCGGATGGCGTCGTCATTGGGTTTCGTCCTCGTCCACGGCGTCGAGCCACGACGGCGTCGGCATGGGCGGTCGCGTACGCACCGCCGACTCGTCGACCGCCGGCGTGCGTGGCACCGATGTGTCGATCGTGAGGCGGAAGCTCCCGCTGTCCGCCGCATGCTCGCTGTCCGGTGCGGGCACCGCCGGGATCGGGAAGGCCTGCGTCGGGTTGAGCGCACCGCGGGGTGGCACCGCCGACAGCGGCGTGATCGCCGGCGCGTCGTCGCGACCGGCGTTGCTCGCACGCAGCGCGGGGGTGGCCTCGTCGGCGGCCTCGAGGTCCATGGCCTGCTTCTCGATGAGCGCCCGCATCTGCGCGATGAACGCCTTGCGCGCGCGCGTGAGCTGCACGAGCTCCTCCTCCGCGCGCTTCACATCGCCCTGCACACCCGCGATGATGCGCTCCGCTTCCTGACGCGCCTCGCGAATGATCAGCTGCGCTTCCCGCTCGGCTTGCCCACGAATCTCACCGCGCAGCTGCTGCGCCGAGACCAGCGCCTCGTTGAGCGCCTTGTCGCGTTCGCGGAACACGCGCAACTGCTCGAGGAAGTTGTTCGCCTTCGTTTCGAGCTCCTGCGACTGTCGGGCGAGGCGCTCGAGCTCTTCGGCTACCTGCTCGCGAAACTCCTCCACGCGCGCGCGATCGTATCCGCGCAGCGCGTTGCCGAAGTCCCATCGGCGCGCGTCGAGTGCTGTCAGGCGAAAACGATCGTCGGTCATGCGAACTCCCGGCAGGTAAGGCGCAATGCGCGCCGAAGAAATGAACGATCGTGCAACACTAGGCGGCCTCACGTGCACCGAAGAGGACGGTGCCAAGCCGCACGTGCGTGGCGCCCTCTTCGATGGCGATCTCGAAATCGCCCGACATGCCCATCGAGAGCAGCTCCGCCGCGTGCCCCGCCGACCGCAGCGTCTCGCGACAGTCGCGCGCGCCCGCGAACACGGCGCGCAACGTGCGCTCATCCGCGTCAAACGGGGCCATCGTCATGACACCGCGCACCCGCAACGCCTCGTAGCGCCGGAGCGTCTCGCCAAACGCGCCCACCTCGTGCGCCGGCACGCCGAACTTGCTCGCTTCGCCACTCACGTTGACCTGCACCAGCACGTCGACGACGCGCTCGGCGGCCTGCGCGGCGTCGTGCAGCGCATCGGCGAGACGCACGGAATCGAGTCCGTGTACGAGGTCGAACTGCACGGCGGCGCGCGCCTTGTTGCGTTGCACGTGTCCGATCAGGTGCCAACGCACGGGCAAGGTCGCCAACGCCGCGCGCTTAGTTTCCGCCTCCTGCACGCGGTTCTCGCCCACGTCGTGCACACCGGCTTCGTACGCGGCCTCGACCGCGTCGGGACCGTGCGTCTTCGTGACCGCGATCAGTGTCACGTCCTGCCCATGTCCACCACGCCGTTGGGCCGCGTGCATGCGCTCACGCACGGCGAGCACCCGTCGCGCGACATCGGCGGCGAAGGGCGAAAGCTGCGAGTCGCGGGAGAACGGTGCGGTCACGTCGCAAACGGAGAGCGGAAGGCGCGATCCGGGCGCCCGGTCGGCGCAG
>JALOPN010000040.1 GCA_025453875.1 Gemmatimonadaceae bacterium
AATCCGCACGGGCGCACCCGGCACCGGCGCGCCACGACGCATCACCGCGGCCTCGACGACCACCGTGTCCACGGTGAGGCCGGGACGCGGGAAGAGGTCTGGCCGCACCCGAATGCGCCGAGACGCGAGGCCATTGTTGGCCGTGGTGTCCAGCGACGATGGCCGCGCATTGTCCTCGCGAATGAGGAACACCGCTGCGGTTGTGTCGTTCCGCGGGTTGGCCGGCGACACCACCGCGAAGCGCACGAGCCAGTGCTCCACGTTCACCCGCGTGCCACTGCGATCTCGCCCCTGGACCTGCACGCTGAACGCGACGCTGTTGCGGTCGATCGCCGTCGGGCCGATCGCATCGGGCGACGTCACGAGCGGGCGACGTCACGAGCGACGCGGTATCGGTGCGCGCGACCGTGTCCGGACCACGCGTCGTCGGGATCCTCGCCGCGATCTGCAGTGACGACGCAAATCGCGCAATGAGATTGATCTGGCCGGGTGACAGCGACGTGTCGGGCACGAGATGCCCCGTCAGCGTGTCGATCACCACCAGCGATTCGCGCGCGGCGTAGCGCAGCGGCGCCTCCGGGATCTCGGCGCCACCGAGCGTGCGCGCAATGGCGCGAATGGGACGCGCGACGCCGGTCGTGTCCCGCAGCGAGTCGCCGATCTCGACCGACGGAAACGCGAACGGTTCAAACTCGAGACTCGCCGCGTCCGTCGGACCGTCCGCCAGATCCGCGCACGCGATGACGCCGAGTGCACCGATGCCGAGCAGCGCGTGTCGCCAGCGCGTCATCCGCCGAGCCGCTCCGCGAGCTGCGTCGCGAGATTCACGTAGGCCTGCGCCGCCGGATCGGCCGGTGTGCGCAGCACCACCGGCTGGCCCGCCGCGAAGGCATCGGCCGTGGCCGGCGTTCGCGGGATGCGCGTCGGAAACACGAGGTGCGCCGGCAGATGCTCGCGCACGTAGTGCACCACGCGCTCCGTGGCCGGACTGCCGGCTTCGTACATCGTGAGCAACAGGCCTTCGAGGACAAGCTCCTCGTTCTGATGCACGATGTCCTGAATCGCGCGCAGAATCTGCGGCGTGGTCTGCAGCGCGAGCGGTTCACACTGCAGCGGGACGAGCACATGCTGGCTCGCCGCGAGCACACGACGTGTGATGGCACCAAGTCCCGGCGGCGTATCCACCACCACGACGTGACAGCGCTCGCGCGCGGTCGCCAGCAACTCGCCGAGTACTTCGGAGTGCGCGACGCGCTCCTGAAAGGCGCTGTGATCGGCGAGATCGCTCACCGAGCCCGCGAGGATCACGCGCAGCCACGGCAGTGCGGTGGGCAGGATGACTTCCCGCAACGGCACGTCGCCGCGCACGTAGTCATCGAACCCGATCGTGGGGTGACCGCGGCGCAATCCGACGCCGTAGCGCACGGCGCCTTGCGGGTCGGTATCGATGAGCAGCGTCTTCAGTCCGCGGCGCGCGAACGCAGCGGCGAGGTTCACCGCCGTGGTGGTCTTGCCGACTCCGCCCTTCTGGCTGACGATGGAGAGGACGCGCCCCACGTTACCGTCCGGGGCCCGGCCCCGCCGGCCCCGCATCGATCGCTTCCGACCAACCGTCGTCATCGCCCTCGGGCATCCAGCTCCGCTCACCGCTGCTTGGCAGATCGTCCGGACCCGGGGCTTCGCCGGTCAGCGACAGCAACGTGCGCTCGGCGTGCGCGATGAAGGCCGCCGAGTCGGCGTCGCGGCGTGACGTGCGCAGGAACGCCTCGAGATGCGCCGCACAGCCGGCGGTGTCCTGACGCTTCAGCAGCAGAAACGCGAGACCGTAGTGCGCACCGGCGAGCGACGGTTCGATCTCCAGCGCGCGCCGATAGTGGCGAATGGCCTCTTCGGGTTGCCCGGTCTTGCTGAACGCAATCGCGATGTTCTGCAGGACCTTCGGATCGTCCGGTCGTTCACGCAACGCGAGGCGGTACGAGGTGAGCGCGTTGGCGTAGTCGCCTCGCGCCTCCAGCTCGATCGCTTCGTTGAGGTAGTTGGGGGCGCGGGATGAACCATCGCGCCCGGAGTTGCCGCCGGTCAGGCGGTGCCACCAGGACATGCGCGCGGGCGGAAGTCGGGGAGACGAAAGATCCGGGTCGCCACGAGCGACGATCGGAGGCGAACGGCTCGAAGCGAGCCTCGGAAAAGCTAGTCCCGCGCTTCGGGCGCTACAAGGCAACTGGCCGGTATCGCGCCGCGGCAGTACACTCCGCACATGGCGCGTCGCGGCGCTCCTCCCCCTCGAGCCCGGAGCGGTGCATGACTCAGATCACCTATCGTCCCGATCCGTCGCGCGGTGTACTCGTCGTGGACTGGCCATTGTTCGGCGAGCTCTCACGGGCCCTCGCGCTCAAGGTGGCGCGTGCGTACGAACCCGATCTCGTCGTCGGCGTCGCCACGGCGGGTGTGGTCCCTGGCGCGGCCATCGCGGCCATCCTCGATCGACCGTTCTACTCCATCCTCGTGAGCCGCCGGTTCAGTGCGGAACGTGTGCGCGAAACGCCGGCCGTCTTCGGCGCGGCACCGCCCGAGGTGCGTGGCAAGCGCGCGCTCATCGTGGACGAGACCTGCGGATCGGGAGACACGCTGCGACTCGCGGTTGGTGCGCTGGTCAATGCCGGCGCGCGCGAAGTGCGCACCGCCGTGTCGTTCAAGACCGGCGCGTACACACCCGATTTTCACGGACTCGCGACCGAAGCCGCAATCGTGCTGCCGTGGGACCGCGAGGTGCTGGTGGGACGCGATCTGGTCCCCAATCCCAAGTACGCCGGGCTGCTGCCCGACTAGCGGGCGTCAGTCGGCCGCCGCACTCGCCGCGGCCGACGCGTAGGCCACACCACGCGACATCGCGTCGTAGACGTACTGCATCACATCGACGCTGCCCACCAGAAACCGGCAGTGCGGCGCCCCGGTGGAGCGGCACTCGACCTCGAGCACCGACAGCGGCGCGTTCGCGACCTTGCCGAGGAAGCCGGCGAGCAGTCCCGTCCCCACGTGGCAGCTCGGACTCACCGCGCCGCTCTCCGGGGTGGCTTCGGCCCACTCGGTGGTGTCGATCGCCATGACCGCGTCGCTGATGGCGGTGATCCGCACGGTGCCCCACCCGGCCGCCGCGAGAAACTCGCCGAGCAGCGGGCCGAATCGATCATCGGGCAGATACTCGGCCGGCACATCCCCACGCGCTTCGAGCCACTGCCCGAAGCTGTCGTACAGCCCTTCACCGGCCGTGAAACCGGCGTCGCGCAGCATGGCAACGTTCGACGCGTCGAGGCCACTCGGCAGGCGGAGCGCCGCGAAGAACTCGGCCGGCACCGCGACCGTGCGCGGCGTGAGATAGGGCAGGGAACTGGTCATGGCGCGCAAACGTGGCGGCAGACGGAAGGACAAGGGGCACGAAGGCCCGGGTGATCAACAGGGGGACGCGCGCGGCGCGTCGGAGTCACGGCAATCTAGGGACAGAGTGCCGGCCGTGTGACAGTCTTCGCCCTCCGCGTGTTGGCGCTCACCCCGCGACGCGGCGGCGCAGCTCCGCTTCGTCGATCACCTCGATGCCGAGCGCCACGGCCTTTTCGAGCTTGCTGCCGGCCTCGGCGCCCGCGACCACGAAGGTGGTCTTCTTCGAGACCGAACCGGTGACCCGTCCACCGGCGCGTTCCACGAGCTCCGTGGCCTCGCCGCGCGAAAGCGTGGGCAGCGTGCCCGTGATGACCACCGTGGCGCCGTCCAGCGTCGCACTGGCTTGCTGCGCCTCCGGCTCGCGCAGGTTCACGCCGGCGTCGCGCAGCCGTTCGAGCAGCGCGCGCGTGGTGGGGTCATCGAAGAACGCGCGCACCGACTGCGCGATGACATCGCCGATCCCGCGCACCGCCGTGATGTCCTCGAGACTCGCATCGGCGAGCGCTTCGAGCGTGCCGAATCGGCGCGCCAGCAACTGCGCGGCCTGCGCCCCCACGTGCCGAATGCCGAGCGCGAAGAGCAGACGCGAGAGCGGCTGCGCGCGAGACGCCGCGATCGCCGCGACCAGATTTTCGGCGCTCTTCTCCGCGAAACGGTCGAGCGTGACGAGTTGCTCGACGGTGATCG
Organism: Gemmatimonadaceae bacterium; assembly: GCA_025453875.1. GTDB lineage: Bacteria > Gemmatimonadota > Gemmatimonadetes > Gemmatimonadales > Gemmatimonadaceae > JAABRT01. The sequence continues at coordinate 4,126 of JALOPN010000040.1, forward strand.
CGAACAGGTCTGCGGCATCACGCACGAGTCCGGCCTCGAGCAACTGCGCGATCCGCTGATATGAGAGCCCTTCGATGTCGAGACAATCGCGCGAGGCGAAGTGCACGAGCCCTTCGAGCTGGCGTCCGGGACACGCGACGTTCGGGCAATACACGGCCACGCCGTCTTCGTCGCGCGCCACGACGCTCTGACACGATGGACAGTGCGTGGGTGGTTGCCACGGCCGCTGGGTGCCGTCGCGCTTGTCGGGCACGGGACCGATCACCTGCGGAATGACATCACCGGCGCGCTTGATCTGCACGATGTCACCCACGCGCAGATCCTTGCTCGCGATCAGATCGGCGTTGTGCAACGTGGCGTACGTCACCGTGGTGCCGCCCACGAACACCGGCTCCAGTACGGCATAGGGGGTGAGCACACCCGTGCGACCCGTATTCACCTTGATGTCGAGCAGTCGCGTTTCCGCGATGTCCGCGGCGAACTTGCGCGCCGTTGCCCACCGTGGCTCGCGTCCGCCGACGATGCCGAGATCCTGCTGCACACGCACACGGTCCACCTTCACGACGCCGCCGTCGATCGCGAAGTTGAGCTGCGCGCGCACGACGTGCTCGACGTTGTGTGCCCAGGCGTTCACGTCGGCAATGCTGAGACACCGCGCCCGATGCGGCGCCACGGGGACACCCCAGGCGGCCAGCTGTTCGAGCAGCGTCCATTGCGAATCGGCGGGTGGCAAGCCATCCGGCAGCACGGCGGTGTAGCCGAAGAACCGCAGTGGACGTTGCGCCGTGATGCCCGGATCGAGTTGGCGCAGCGCGCCGGCGGCCGCGTTGCGCGGGTTGGCGAACACCGGTTCGCCCTCGCGCACACGCGCTTCGTTCATCTGCTCGAACTTGTCGAACGGCAGATAGATTTCGCCGCGAATCTCGAGTCGCGGTGGGGCATCGCCGCGCAAGCGCAGCGGCACGTCGCGCACGGTGCGGATGTTCGCTGTGATGTCTTCGCCCGTGGTGCCGTCACCGCGTGTGGCCCCGGTCACGAGCACACCATGTTCGTAGGTGAGCGCCACCGCCGCGCCGTCGATCTTGAGCTCCACCGTGTAGCCGCTCTCGGTGACATCGCGTCCGGCCATGCGCACGAGGCGGGCTTCCCACTCGATGAGTTCGTCGGCGGAGAAGGTGTTGCCGAGCGAGAGCATGGGCACGAGATGCGCGTGCCGCGCAAATGCACTCTGCACCGGTGCGCCGACGCGCAACGTGGGCGAGTCGGCGGTGCGCAACGCGGGCCACGCGGTTTCGAGCCCCTGCAGCTCTCGAAAGCGTGCATCGTACTCGGCATCACTGACCGAGGGCCGATCGAGCACGTAGTACTCGTGCGACGCGCGGGTCAGGAGGGCGTGCAGTTCGGTGGCGCGCTGACGTGCGGCGGACGGCACGCTGGCGGACGCATCGGGGCTCGGCTCGGTGGCGTCGATCACGGGAACAGGGCTGGTGCGGGACGGCGGGAGGCACTTGGCGTCCCATCTGGGGTACCACGCCTTTCGGAACTCGCTACACGTTAACTTTGAGGTGCGTCGAGATGCGATGCCGCACGGTGCGGACTCACCCGCAGCCACCGGCGTGCCTCGACGCCCCACTTCACGGAGGAGGCCCCATGTTCGAGACATTCCGTCGTGACCGGCAGCACGAAACCGAGAAGCTGCAGATTCTGGGCATTGGCCTGTTGGTCGGTGCCGTGCTCGGCGCGGCGTCGGCGCTGTTGCTTGCCCCGGCCTCGGGTGAGGAGACGCGCCGCGCGATCGCCAAGAAGGCGCGCAAGGCCTACGCCGACGGCAGCGAGCTGGTCGAGGACACCTGGCACGATGCCGAGCGCGCGGCACGTCGTGCGGCCCGCGCGGGGCTCAAGCGCGCGCGTCGCGAAGCGTCGCGGTTGCGTGACCTCGGGGAAGAGACGCTCGAGAACGGACGCGCTCGTCTCCGCATCTGATCACGTGGTGCCAGAAACGTCGAACGGGTGCGCGAGTGCGCACCCGTTCGTCCGTTTCCTGCATGGTACGCTGCTCAGCGCAGCGCGCGCAGATCGCGTTCGGCTTCGCGCTTGTACACGTCGTCGTTCGGGTCCTTGAGCGGCGCACGCACGGCGGCTTCGAGCGCGCGGCGCGCGGCGACCTTGTCTCCGGCGTCGCGGTACACCTGGCCGAGGGCCAGCAGGTGAATCGTGCGGTTCGGTTCCTGATCGCAGGCCCCTTCGAGCAGGCGAACCGCTTCACCCCAGCTTGCCTGATCGAATACCCGACCGCCGAGGAACGTCTTGGCCATCGATCGCATGAAGCCGTTGAGTCGCATGATCTCCGCGTGCCAGCGGCCCAGCACGTGCTGCGCGCCCGCGTGATCCGGATCGATCGCCAGCGCGCGCATGGCCGTTTCGCGGATCTCGACCGCGTACTTCGTGCGCTGGCGCGGCGCGACCGACAGCGCCACGCGGCCAAGGGCGCGCGACTGATGGAAGTGCCCCTCGGCATCCGACGGGTTGGCCTTCACGGCACGCGCCGCCAGTTCGTTGGCGCGCGCGAAGGCCGCGCGTCGCTTTGTCTCATTCGCTTCCGCCTCGCCCACGTCGATGAGCGTGCGCGAGGTACGCCACAGGACATCGTACCGATCGGGCGCAAGGCTGAGCGCCTGCTCGTAGCGCGCCAGCGCGTCTGTCGCGCGACGCGCTTCGAACGCCCGATCGCCGTCGGCCAGCAGTTCGGCGACCGTGGGTGCGCGCGGCGCGACGGCGCGCTCGGCGATTGCAACCGTCGCGGTCGCGGCCGGCTGCTGCGCCGTGACGACACCGGGCCACGCCGCAGACAGCAGCATCGTGTATCGGGCGATGAACGACAGGCGTCTCTTCGAGTACGGCATCACTCCCTCTCTCCCTATGCTGCGGGCGTTCACTGCCCGTCCACCTGCGCATGACACCATTGCTCGCCCGACCGCTCATCGAAACGAAGCGCGATGGGGGTCGCCTGGGTCCCACCGACTGGCGGCGCCTCATGGCCGCCTACGCCGCCGGTGAGGTGCCCGACTACCAGATGGCCGCCCTCGCCATGGCCATCTACTTCCGCGGCCTCGATCGGGATGAGACCCACGCCCTTACAGACGCCATGCTGCGGTCCGGCGCAACGCTCGATCTCACCCACCTCGGCCGACCGCGCATCGACAAGCACAGCACCGGCGGCGTGGGGGACAAGGTGTCCCTGGTGCTCGCCCCACTGATTGCGTCCCTCGGCGTGGCCGTGCCCATGATGTCTGGCCGTGGACTGGGTCACACCGGTGGTACCCTCGACAAGCTGGAAGCGATCCCCGGGTTCCGCACCGGGCTTTCCCTGACAGAGGCCACCCGCCAGCTCGAGCAGCTCGACTGTGCCCTCATCGGGCAGACCGGCGAAATCGCGCCGGCCGATCGCAAGCTGTACGCGCTCCGCGACGCCACCGGCACCGTCGAGTCCATCCCGCTCATCTCCGCGAGCATCATGAGCAAGAAGCTCGCGGAGGGGCTCACCGGGCTCGTGCTCGACGTGAAGTACGGCTCGGGGGCGTTCCTCCCCGAACGCGATCGTGGGCTCGAACTCGCCCGCACCATGATCGAGCTGGGCGCCGATCACGGCTGTCCCGTCATCGCTCTCCTCACCGCGATGGACCGACCTCTCGGTCGGGCCTGCGGGAACGCGGTCGAGGTGGAGGAATCCATCATGGCGCTGCGAGGCGAAGGGCCGCCCGATTTGATGCGCGTGACATACGCCCTTGGCGCCGAGATGCTGCTGCTCGCCGGCACCGTGCGCGATCGCGACGAGGCGCGGCGCCGGATGGAGGTGGCCATTTCGAGCGGGCGCGCGGCCGAGCGGTTCGCGCGGATCATCGAAGCGCAGGGGGGCGATCCGCGCGTGGTGGACGATCCGGGGCTGCTTCCCGAAGCGGCCGAGTGCGAGGTGTATCTGGCGCCCCGGGCAGGCGTGATCGCCGAAGTACGGCCCCGGGAGATCGGGCATGGCATCATCGCCCTCGGTGGGGGACGCACGCGGGTGGAGGACGTCGTCGACCCGTCGGTGGGCTTCGTGATCACAGCGCGCCCCGGCGATGTCGTGCGGGCCGGCGAGCCGCTGGCCACGATCTACGCACGGGACGACGCCGGCGTGGCCGCAGGCCGGGCCGCGCTAGCCGCCGCGATTCGAGTGGCCGACGAGGCGGCGCCCCCGCTCCCCCTCATCGCGCACCGCATCACGGAGGCGGGCGTGGAGGACTACGACGAAGGGTGACGCGGTCCGGGGCGGGGGCCGTGTCCGGCCCGGCGTTGCCCCCGACCGTCCGTCGCCGGAACCCAGCGCCCGGGTTCCGTCTTGATTCCGCAGTGGTTAACCTCTGTCTCGTCGTATGTTCGGCGCTCGCCGAACCGCATCGCCGCCTCTCACCACGCTCCGCATGTCGACTGGCACTCTGCGCCTGCTCAGCACCGTCTTCCTGATTGCCGCCGTGCCGCTGCTCGGTCTGTACGGCCTGCTGCTCAAGATCTCGACGCCGAATGCGACGGGCGGGATGGAGCCGATCGTGGCCACGGTGTGCTACACCGCGTTCACCTGCATCTTCGGCGCGCTCACCACGGTGGTGATCAACTTCTCGCGTCAGCTGAGCCGCGAGGCAAAGGGCGAACTGACCACGCCGTAACGTCGCCGCATGTGGCACGTGAAACGGGCGGGACTCGCGAAGAGTCTCGCCCGTCTGTCATTGCGGTCGCGCGCGCAGTTCGACGTGGGCGGTGGGTTGCAGGTCGCGAATGCGCAGCGTGGTGCGCGCGCGTGGTGCGTCCGACGGACCCACGCGCACCTGCACCAGGTGCTCACGCGGAACGCCGCACAACAGGAAACGACCCGCGTCGTCGGTGTGCGTGAACATCTCTCGGTCCTCGTACGACACGAGGCCCTTGAAGTCGACAAGCCGCTGGATCACCCAACTCACGCGCACGAGCGTCCGGGCGACCGGCGCGTCATCGGCCGCGGTCACCTGACCCGTCAGGTGCAACGTGAAGGGCGTGGCCGGTCCCGCGCAGCGCACCGAGTCACGGTAGGCGAGCAATCGGGCGGTCAGCGTCGAGTCGGACGAGGCGAGCGCGAGTTCGCCGGTCGTGAACACCGGGCCCTCGCGGTCGCTGATGTCCAGCACGGAGCCGCGCATCACGAGCACGCCGTCGACGAACGCGTCGTCGATCTCGCCGCCATACAGCGAACCGCGCGTGAATCGAACCACACGCGGCAAACGCAAGACCCAGTCGGGCACGAACCACGTGCCGTCGACCGTCTGCGCGTACTCGATCACGCCGCCCGGCGTCGCCCGGTTCAGCGCGGGTTCCAGCCCCACGTAGCCGAACTCGATGCGTCGAAGCGCCTGCGTGGTTCGGTCCAGCCAGAGCGTGCCCGTGACGCGGACCCTGCCGCGTGAGCGATCGGTCGGCTGGAACGAGACGCCGACCCACGTGGAGTCGGGGGACGGTGTCGCGGCGATCTGCAGACAGTAGTGCGCGAGGAACCGATCGTCCGTGAGCACATCGGCGCCGGGCGCGCGATACGTCATGCCGCCATCGGGTGTGAACACACGGAACCCCTCGCGCATCAGCGTGTCGATCGAAACGCTCGAAAACGGCGCGAGCGACGCGCGAGTCAGCCAGACCGTATCGGGGCGGCCCGCCGGACGCTCTCGAGCGTCCAGACGCACTGTGGTGCGGCGCAGGACGGCGCGCACGGTGGTGACTTCGGCTGGCACCTGGGAGGAGAGCAACGCCGTGCGTGCGGCGCCAAAGAGCTGCGCGACGAGTGTCCGTTGTCCGGGGTTGGTCGTGCAGCGGTTGTCGACACGCTGATTGAGCGCGACCAGCGTCACCGGGAGATCCGGCAGTGCGACATCAACGCGCCGCACCTCGCCGTCGGCCAGCGTGACACGCGCGAGTTCCACGGGTTCGTGACCCACTCGGAATGCGCGTACGACCAGCGGACCGGTCGTCGCGCGGAGGCGCCACGTGCCACGCGCACCGGTCACCGTGCGCGCCACCAGCGAGTCGTCGGCCGATCGCGACACGGTAATGAGCACACCGACCGATGGATTGCGACTCACCGCCGATCGAAGCACACCCGCCAGCTCCTGCGCGGCGGCGGTGCGGCCAACGAACAGCAGCAGGGCGGCAGCCGCAACGCGGCCGAGGGCGTGCCGCAGACGGGGTGACGCGCTCGCAGACGCCGAAGGCGCAGACGCAAAACGCGCGTGCATCACGCCGCCATTCAGGGACCGGGCTCCAGTCGCACGATGGTCCCCGGCCCGCCATCCCGATCGAGCGCGAGGTAGATGAACCCGTCAGGACCCTGCCGGACGTCGCGAATGCGTCCGACCGATCCGCGCAGCAGCGTCTCCTCACCGGTCTTCCGCACGCCGTCCACGCTCACGCGCGCGAGCTGCTCACCGGCGAGGCCACCCACGAACAAACTGCCGCGCCACGCGGGGAAGGCACCGCCCGTGTACACCAGCAACCCCGACGTGGCGATGCTCGGCACCCAGTACGTGACGGGTTGCTCCATCCCCGCGCGCTCACGCTCGGACGTGATGCTCGTGCCGCTGTAGTTGCGTCCGTACGTGATGACGGGCCAGCCGTAGTTCGCGCCGGCGCGCACACGGTTGAGTTCATCACCACCGCGCGGTCCGTGTTCGGTCTCCCACAGCGTGCCGCTCGCGGCATCGTACACGAGCCCCTGCGGATTGCGATGACCGTAGGACCAGATCTCGGGTCGCGCATTCGGTGTGGTCACAAAGGGATTGTCGGGCGGCACCGCACCATCGAGTGTGAGTCGCACGATGGTGCCCTGATGATTCGACAGGTCCTGCGCCGGATGGCGCTCGAGGTCGCCGCTCGGTGAGGCGCCACGATCGCCCACGGAGAGGAACAGATGCCCCGCGCCATCAAACGCGATGCGTCCGCCGAAGTGCTGTCCGGCGCGGCTGTCGGTGCGGGCCACGAACAGCTCCTGCACGTCGCGCAACGTGTCGCCCTCGAGCCGGCCGCGCGCGAGGGCGGTCGTGGCCAATCCGTCATTCAGCGCTTTTGCATACGCGAGATACACGAGCCCATTGCTCACGAAATCGGGATGCAGCGCCACCTCGTGCAGGCCACCTTGTCCACCGGTGTACACGCTCGGTACGCCGACAATGGGTGCCGAAACAACGCCGCCGCGTACTCGACGCAGCGTACCGAACTTCTCGGCCACCAGCAGACTGCTGTCGGGAAGGAATGCCACCGACAGCGGATAGCGAATGCCATCGGCCACGGGCACAACGCGGAACGATACGCTCGTGGTGTTCGACGAGAGCGCCTCCCCACGCTCGAGCGAGCGCGAGGAGGAGCCCGTGCACGACGACAGCGTGGCCACGAGACACAACGACATCACGAGCCCCGTTGCGGTGCAGCTCACACGCGTCGTCGTGCGGCGGCGCATCATGGGAAGATGCCGCGCTCGTTGTACGCCGTCGCCACCTTCTGAATCGACGTGGCCAGTGCCGCACTGCGGAAGTCGGCGTTCTTGGTCTTCGCGAGTTCACGCATCTGGTGGAAACCCGACACCATCGTGTCTTCGAGCCCCGAGTTCACGATGTCCACTTCGCTCGCGCCCACCGCCACCTGCTCGAACACGCGCTGATTGAAGCGGCTGCCGGTGAGTTCCTCCACGGCGCGCAGCAGTCGCGCGTTGCTCGACGCCTCGAAGCGCTGCTCCATGCGGCCGAAGCGCACGTGCGAGAGGTTCTTGAGCCACTCGAAGTAGCTCACCGTCACGCCACCCGAGTTGAGGAAGAGATCGGGGAGCACCATGATGCCGCGCTGATTGAGGACCTCGCCGCCATCGGCTGTGGTCGGACCGTTGGCGCCTTCGGCCACGATCTTGGCCTGGATGCGCGCGGCGTTGTCGGCGGTGATGACGTTCTCCACCGCGGCGGGCACGAGAATGTCGCACGGCCACGTGAGACCTTCGAGGCCATCGGTGCCGGTCAGCTTCTGCTC
>JALOPN010000261.1 GCA_025453875.1 Gemmatimonadaceae bacterium
CACCAGCAGGTCGCGCACGGCGTCGAACATGCGCGCCGTCAGTTGATGCGCTTCGAGCAGATGGCGGAACCGCAAGATCGTCGACTCGTCCGGCACCGTACCGTGCAGGAAAGGGTCGCTTCAGCCGCGCCAATATTGCGCGTGGCGAGCCAAAATGCAGCGTTCTTTGCAGAGTTTCCCTAGAGAGGCCGGGTGGGCTGTACTGGTTCGCGGCCGTCACGGTAAACGCCCAGTCGGTCACCGGACTCGTCGCCGAGCCCACAAGTTCCCATCCGTTCGACTGGGCAAGGGTCGTGTAGTCGATCCAGCTCCGATACAGGTAGTAGTTCACGGCGCGGCGACCCGGATTCCAAGCTGTTCATCACGCCCTCCAACACCGCCTTCGAGAGCGACCCCGCCTGCCGCTGAATCGCCTGCAGGATCAAGTTCGGATGGGCCTTGCACGTCCGGCGCTTGGCGGTCGGGTTCGGCGTCGGCAGGGGGGATTCGTCATGCCCAGAGCGTGCGGGGGCGCAGCCCCGCGGGCCGATGCCAGGGCGCGGCGCCCACAGTCTCCGGTGCCAACCCGGATCCGTGTCGGCGCGCGGCGCCGCGGCGTCCCCCGGGACGATCCGCGCGCGCATCTCCCGGTCGCCGTCGCACGGGGGCAGAGCCGGTGCCGCGCCGAGCACCGACGGCAGACCGTTGGCGTCGCCGTGGAGCCGGCGACCTCGGCCGTACCGAAGGGCCGAACAGGAAAACTGAGGAGCCTTGTCAATGACCTGCAGCGTTTCATATTTTTCAAATGCATTGTGCGTCGTAGGCAGCGAACTACGACGCGGTGCGCACCGGCGGAGTGCACACAGCACCCGCCAATTGTTTCTATGGGAGGAATTATGATGAACGGATTCGCGTGGGCCCGATCAATCGGCCGCTGGTGGACCGCGTTGCCGACGTGCGAGGCAGCAGCGTGCGCGTATCGACAGGTGACCACTCGTGCGGCGTGGGGCATGCCATTTGTCGCGGTCGCGCTCAGTGCGTGCAGCCCGGACCAGCCCACAACACCACAGGGTGAGGCGAGAGCGGCGGGCACGCCCACCGCCGCCGGGTCGCAACGGCGAGTACTTCGCAATGAGGACGAGGCGCTCCTTGAGCTCAGTAGTCGGGCGCCCGGGTTTGGTGGACTCTCCTTCGACGAGGAGGGCACGGTGGTCGTGTACGTGACCGATGCCACCCGATCCGCGGCTATCGGCGTCGCTGTTGCTGAGTTCATGCGGGGGCGCACGAAGGATGAAGGAAGTGGGCGTTCGGATACGGCACCGAAACTTCGGTTCGTAAAGGCCGACTTCGACTGGCCGACCATCAAGTCGTGGAAGGAACGTCTGCGAGCGGTCGTGTTTCGCGACGCGGGGGTGAGCTTCCTTGATGCCGATGAGGGCCAGAACCGCGTTACGGTCGGTGTGGTGGACGAAGCGGCGGAGCGACGCGTCCGTCTGCTGGCCCGTTCCGCGGGGGCTCCGGAGAATCTGCTGCGGTTCGTAACGGAGGGCAGGGCAACGGCGCGCGTCACGTTGCGACAGGCGAACGCGCCACGCATCGGGGGACTTCAAATCGAGCCTGCGTCTGGCGGCGAGTGCACACTGGGGGCAGTGGGTGTATACAACGGTCAGCGCGCCATCGTGACAAACTCGCACTGCACCGTCGGCGCGTTCGCGAATGCGAGCACGACGATTCGACAGGGGGGCGCGATCATTGGCACGGAGGTCTTCGATCCACCGTTGTTCCAAGGAATCGGCGGGTGCCCAGTCGGGCGGTGGTGTCGATGGAGCGACGCCGCGGTCATTAGCCTCAACGCGAACATCGCGTCCGCCTACAGCATTGCGTTTACGTCACTCTCCCCGTGCATTAACTCATCGTGTGCGAGCAACCTCACCATCGGTGGGGCGATGCCGATTGTCGACGTCGCGTTTCCCTTCGTGACCCAGGGCATGACCCTTAACAAAACGGGGCGTACCACAGGCTGGACGCGCGGTACGGTCACGAACACCTGCGCCGACACCCCCAGCGACTTGGTGTTCTATCCGCCAGCGGGTGGATCGATCTTTCCGCTTCTCCTTTGCCAGATTCACACCACCATTTGGTCGCAATATGGTGACAGCGGGTCGCCCGTGTACTCACGGCAAACCACGGTTGCCGGCGCGCCTGGGACCGCCGTGTTTTACGGGCTCATGTGGGGAGGACCAGGCACGAACTTCAATGTCACGTGGGTGAGTCCGGTCAACGGACTGGATCTCGATCTCGGGTACTTGCTGTACTACTGAGTAGGCCAGCGTGCTGCGGCCGCTTTGGAGGCTGTCGTTCGGACGGTCCCCAAACCGGTTGCTTCCCAAGCGTTCGTCCCGAGTGTTCGTCCACATGCGATGTGCGGTGGTTTCCTCCAGCCGATGGATAGATCGATATGAGCCTCAACGGTTTAGCCACTCCGCGTCCCCCGTATGGTCGGATGCGAGGACCGCAGCTGCTATGGCTGGCGGCTGTTTCACTCGCGTGCGCGTGCGGAACGCCAGACGGCATCACGGCGCCAGGCGCAAAGGCATCGCAGTCGATTGCCGTCGGCTTTGATCTGCCGGCCACTGTGCCCTCAGGGGGAACCTTCCCCGTGACCATCACACTCACCAACACCTCGGCCGCCGCGGTCATCCTTGAACTCGCCGGGAAGCCGGAGCGGACGTATTTCAACCTGGTCGTTATGCGGCTGACGGGCGACACCGTGCTGACCGTCCCGAATGCGACAAGCCACCTGCGCATCGCGCATGTGGTTGCACTCAGGCCGCAACAGCAGTTCGGCCTCGGTGACGAACTCGTGCTGCCTGGCGCAACGCAGCGTGTACTCCCGCCCGGTGAGTATCGCGTTCGCGCCGAGGTCCTGGGGCGAGATCGCATAGTCTCCGCGACCAAGCGGCTGACGGTAACGCCCTGAAGCGAGTGCAACGATCACGCGACAGGGTAATCCCCCATGCGCCGGCGACCCCAGACGAGGGGCGACGGTGCATGGGCCCGCTTCATGGCTGGCGTGAGACCACCGAACAGGATGTGGCCCACGCGGGCGGCACACTTGGGGAGACGCCCGTGTGGGCAGCGTCCTGCTAGGGAAACTCTTCACAGGTGTGCAGCGTGAGGGCTGTGGATAACATCGCGGTGAAATGCATGGCTATAGGCGCGCCGGGCGCGCCGCCGTCGTGGTTGGCGGCCCCGCACGCAGGAACAGGTTGGCGAGCGCAAACGCGGCCAGAGCCCGCACGGTGTTCTTCCTGAGCCCCCGGTAGCGCACCTTCGTGAAGCCCCACAGGACTTTCACGACGTGAAACACGTGTTCGCCGCGCGCGCGGATGCGGGAGCGCTCGCGGTTGAGGGCGTCGCGGGCCGGGGTGCGCTCCCCGCGCTGGTTGATCAGGTACTGCCCGCCGTGCGCTTCGTAGCCAACGCGATCCGCCTCTTTCCAGTACGCCTTGTCGCCGTGGAGCGTGTCCTCGAGGCCATGCACCAGGTGCGGCAGCTGCCCGATGTCCGCGTGCGCGGCGTCCGTGGTGGTCAGCGTGTGCACGAAGCCGTGGGGATCCGTGCCGATGTGGCACTTCATGCCGAAGTCCCACGACTTCCCCTTCCGCGTCTGTCGCATCTCGGGATCCCGCGTCTTCGTCGCGTTCTTCGTCGAGCTCGGGGCCGCGATCAGCGTGGCATCCACGATGGTCCCCGTGGTCACCAGCAAGTCGCGATCCACCAGCAGGTCGCGCACGGCGTCGAACATGCGCGCCGTCAGTTGATGCGCTTCGAGCAGATGGCGGAACCGCAAGATCGTCGACTCGTCCGGCACCGT
>JALOPN010000041.1 GCA_025453875.1 Gemmatimonadaceae bacterium
AGCCGGAGCGCGGAACAGCTCGGAAAGCTGATCTCACGTTTCACCGCCACGACCTGCTCGCGCAGTGTGAGCGTGTCACGCGTGCTCGCGAAGCGCACGATGCGGCGCATCGAGTCGCCGATCGACTGGCGCAGCACGTAGGCGAGTCCGCCCGGTACCGCGCGCGTGGGCGCTTCGGGGGTAGCAGCGCTATCGCCGCCGAGACGCAGCAGCGGGAGGGGCGCACCGCTCGTGTCGAATCGCACCAGCGCCGACTGCAGAAAGTCAAACAGCCACAGCGTCCCGTCGGGACCCACCGAGAGATCGTCGCCAAATCCGAACTCACCCGGACCACCGCCGCGACGGCCCCACGAGCCGAGTGAGGTCCCGGCGTCATCGAACACCGCGATGCGCGATTCATCACTCACCAGCACGAAGACCCGGTCGACGCCGTTGGTGGCGACGTTGCCGGGAAAGAGCGCGCTGAATGCCGCCGGTCCGCTGTCCGCGGGGGCGATGCGAGCGACTTCGGTGAGCGCGCTATCAAGCCGTCGCTCGCCAGCAGGGAGCGCACGCCACGTCACGCCAGCGGAGTCGGTCACGATCGTGTCGTTGGGTGTGCTGTCCGAAGGATCGGCGTTGCAGGCGAGCACACTGATCGTGCACAGCAGGAGGGCAGCAGAACGGAGCACGGGGCGGAGGGCAGGGGGGGCCGGAGGGGGGACGACAGGCACTTCGACACCACGACCGACGGGACGGTTGTCGCGGCACGTGCCGCGAGCCATTCGCACTCGCCGCAGTACGCTCTCTACCGCACAACGAACGTCAGGGTTTCGCTCGTGGGGTGCACGCTGCACAGTCCCGTGTACGTGCCCGGCGTGGGCAGCGTGTACTCGACCGTTTCACCAGGTGGCGCCGAGAAGAGGCCGAGTTGATGCGACACCGTATCAGCGTTGGTGATGCGCACGCGCGGTCGACCGCCCGCGGCCACCACGATCGTGTCGGGCATCGCGACGACGCGACCGAAGCGCTGATGCACCGCGGCGAAACCGCCGAGCGGAATGCGGATGTCCACCGCGGGTCGAGGCCAGAGCGCCAGCGTCACGACCGCCGCCGCCGCCACGCTGCCGAGTACCATCAGCACGCGACGCACGATCAGCGCAGCAGGCGCCGCAGGTCGGAGAGCATCGCCGCCGACGCGCCATTGAAGGGATACATCGTCACCAGCCGTCCCGACGCATCGAGCGCGAACACTTGCGACGAGTGCGACACGAGATACTCCGCATCGCTCGCACCGGGTGTCTGGTACGACGTCACGCCGAACGCGCGTTGCATGTCGGCCACCGTCGCGCTGTCACCGGAGAGTCCGACGAAGGCACTGTCGAACTGCTGCGCGTACGCATGTGCAACGGCGGGTGTATCGCGCGACGGATCCACCGTCACGAAGTACCAACGCACACGCGTACCGTCGGTCCCCAATTCGCGCTTGATCCTTGCCCAGTCCGCGAGCGTGAGCGGACACACATCGGGACAGTGCGTGTAGCCGAAGAACACCATCGTGGGACGACCCGCCTCGGGCGCCGTGCGCACCGAATCGCCACTCGGCATGCCGAACGCGAAGCTCGGGACTTCACGCGGCGGCTCGATCGCAATGCCTTCCCAGCTTGGCGCACCACACGCCACCAACGGAAGCAGGAGCAGCCAGACGGGAACGGTGCGGAATCGCCGCGTCAGGCGGCGCACGTATCGCACAGGCCGTACAGCACCACTTCGTGTCGCTCGATCGTGAAGCCGGCGGGCGGATGGAGATCGATGGTGCCGGTGCACCCGTGAATCTCGAACACGCGCGCGCAGGTGCGACAGCGGAAGTGGTGGTGATGTCCCTGACCGGCGACTTCGTAGCGCGCCGGCTCGCCCGGCAGTTCGACCGGCGTCAACCACTCGGCCTCGACGAGGGAGGCGATGGTGCGATAGACCGTCGCGATGCCGAGGCCGCGCACATGCGCGCGGCCGGCATCGAGCACTTCGGTGGGGCCGAGCGGGCGGCCGGCCTCCTCGAACACGCGACGGATCGCATCGCGCTGACGGGTGCGTCGTTCCATTCTCAATAATAATCAGGACGCGCGCGTCCGTGCGGTCACTGGTGCGACGCACGCGTCTCGGATTGATTCCGCCGCGTGTCAACACCACCGCTCTCCTCACCGCCGGAAGGCCACGCCACCCCCTGGGGACGGCTTGTGCTGGTGGCCGTTGCCGTCACGGCCGGCGCCCACCTGCTCGACGCGTGGGCGTGGGAATCGCTGCGCGACCCGCGCGTCAACGAGCGTGATTGGGGGCGCCTGCTCCGGTCGGCGGGGTACGTGCCGACCTGGCTGCTCGGCGCGCTGGCGCTGTGGCTTACGGGGCGGCGAGCGCTGGTGCGGGCAGGTGCGGGGCGCGCCGAGGCGCCCCTCGGTGTCCTGTATCGCGACGCGTGGCTGCTGGCGCTCGTACCGGCGCTCTCGGGTGGTATTGCGGAGCTGGTGAAGATCGCCGTGCGTCGACTGCGTCCCGCGGCGGAGTCGGCCGCCTACGCGTTTCGCCCGTATGACGTGGACTTCTGGAGCACACGTGGCCTCGGTTTCGCGAGCAGCCACACGGCGGTGGCGTTCGGCGCGGCGGCGTTGCTGGCGCGCCGGTTCCCCGGCTCGGCGCCGGTGTGGTACGTCCTCGCCATCGGCTGCGCCGTCACGCGCGTGATGTCCGGCGCACACTACCTGAGCGATACCGTCGGCGCGGCGGCGCTCGGATACCTGCTGGCCGAGGCGGCCTGGCGGTGGCGGGAGCGAGGGCGCGTCGCATCGATCGACGCGGCGGCCTGAAACGACCACGGCGGACGATGCCTGAAGCACCGTCCGCCGTGATGACGCGCTGGGCGCAGATTACGCGCGGCCGTAGCGCTTCTTGAACTTGTCGACGCGACCCTGCGTGTCGATGAGGCGCTGCGTGCCCGTGTAGAACGGGTGCGAGTCGGCCGTGATTTCGAGCAGGATGAGCGGATACTCGTTGCCGTCGTCGAGGCGGATCTTCTGCTCGCTGGTCATCGTGGACCGCGTCAGGATGATCGCGCCCGTCGAGGCGTCCTTGAACACCACCGGGTGATACGGCGGATGAATGCCTTCCTTCATGTCCTGCAGCTCCTCGCGCACCCATTGCCGGCGGGCACGCTGTGCGTCGGGTCGCGACGCGTGGGGGTGAGCCGGTCCAGCCATGGACGCGGCGCCCACGGAGGGCGCCCGTCACACTGCTTGTCTCTGAACCAGCGGTATCGGCGACTCGACCCGTAGACCGGCCGCAGACAGTCTGAATGAATGGCGAAATCCGGAGCGCCGGTCAAGCGCCCAGCGCGCTCGTCAGTGGCCGGCGATGAGCAGGGCCACCATGAGCCCGCCCGCGGCGACCCAGCCGACGCGCCGAACCGGCACGACCCCGTCCACCGGTGGCAGCACCGAACGCGCGACCGTCCCGCCGATGTAGAGCATAGTCCCGGCCGCGAAGGGGAGCACGAAGGACGCCAGCGTCTCCGCGCGACTCCCGATGAGCAGCGTCAGACCGGCGCCGGCGAGGGCGAAGAGCGCCGTCAGCGCGTTGAAGAGCACAGCGCGCCGCGGTGAGAGCCCACCGTGCACGAACAGACTGAATGTCCCGATCTCGCGCGGGAGCTCGTGCAGCCCCACCGCAAGCGCGGTGAGCATGCCGAGCTCGGGGCGCACCAGAAAGGTGGCCGCGATCAGGATGCCATCGGTGAAGTTGTGCAGGGCGTCGGCGCCGAAGGCGATGGGCAGGATCGAGCGGGCGCCGCCTGGCGCGTGAGCCGGGTGCGGCGGATGCGCCGCGTGGGGCGCTCCCATGGCCAGCCCGTGGACGTGATCGTGATCATGGCCGGCGAGCAGGCGCTCGATCGTGTAGAACGTCGCGAACCCGACCCCGGTCAGCAGCGCGGCGGGCAGCACGCCATGGTGCTCCACGGCCTCCGGCACGAGATGCAAGCCGGCCGACGCGAACAGGACCCCCACGCCGAACGACAGCAGGTTCGGCAGCTGCCGCTTCACCAACGCCGCGTTCTGCGCGAGCAGCATCGTGGCCGCGAGCGGCACGGCGCAGACGAGCAGCACGGCGAACACGGTGCGAAGCCAGAGGGGCATGAAGCGGACGCGAGAGAACGGTGCTGCGGGGAAGATGCTGTAATGATAATATATTCTCGCAACTCCCGGCCAGTCCCACGCCCGCGCCTTTCGAGCCATGCGCCAACCGTCTCACCATCTGTGCCGTCGTGCATCGCGTTCTCGACCGCTGCTGGGCGCGTTCCTGCTTGCGTTGGCGGGATGTTCGACCGCTGTGTCGACGTCGCGTGTGGCGGGTCCGAGCAACGCCACCACCGGCGCCTGCTTTGATACCCGTGGTGCGGATCCCGCGCGCGTCCGACGGGCGGAATCGCTGCTGCTCGATGCGAGTGACGGGGAAGGGCTCTACACCCTCGCCGGCGGACTCAAACCGCTCTCGAGTGGTCGTGCGTTCACCGTGCGCATTGCGCCGACGCTTGATCGTGCAGCGCTCGATTCCCTCGAGCAGGTACGGCACACGCTTGCACTGCTGCACTGCGGTGACATCGGGGCGTTCGTACACGCGTTCACGGCGCCGCAAGGGGACAGCATCGTGCGGCGCAGCTTCGATGTGATCGTGTATCATCGCCCGTCGGTGGCGCGGGCCATTGCGCAGCACGCCGAGTTCTTCGGCACGCTCGGCGTCACGCCTGGCGCCGACGTGCGCGAAGCGCTCGCCGCCGTCGAGAATGCGCCGCGCGCGGAGCGCTGGCGTGGTTACGGCGTGCTCTTCGGCTATCCCGACGACGCCGTGGACTTCTTCGTACGTGCCGGCGTGGAAGGTGACCGCACGCAGACGATCGTGCCGCGTGATTTCCGACGCATCGAGACGTATCGCAAGTTTCCGGTCGAGCGCGACGGGCCACCGGTGGCGTCGTCGTTCGTGTACGCGGTGCCGAAGGATGCACCGGAGTCGTCGGCCGATCGTACGCTGCGCGACGCCGCGGCACCGATCTACGCGCGCTACGTACGCGAACGCGCCCGTCGAATCACGGCGGATTCGACGGGCGCATTGGCGCTCTGGCGCGCGTGGCTCAGCGGGCGCTGAGCGTCGAGTTCATTCCTCGTCGATCGCCGCCATCGCGAACTCGGGGAACGGGTCGGCGAACGTCTGCCATCCGTCAGTACCGAGCGCCATTTCGTCGTCGGTGAGCAGACAGGCGTCGAGCATCGCCACGATGCCGTCGCGATCGAGGTCCTGACCGATGATGGCGAGTTCCTGCCGGCGATCACCGAGGTCGGGATGCCACAGCGCCTCGAGTTGCACTCGCGCTTCATCGTCGATCGCCCATTCGTCCGATGGCGTGGCCGCGTACCAGTGCCCCACCGGCTGGATCTCGAGCATCTGCCCTGCCTGCGCCCACGCGATCATCCACTCGGGACGGGAAGCGATCCAGAAGAATCCCTTCGCGCGCAACGTGCCGGGGATTCCCTCGAGCACGCGTTGCCACAAGCGCTCCGGATGAAACGGACGGCGCGCGCGATACACGAAGCTGCCGATGCCGTATTCTTCCGTCTCGGGGATGTGCATGCCCGCGAGCTCCTTCTGCCATCCCGGCGCGGCTTCGGCCTTCGCAAAATCGAAGCGGCCGGTGCCAAGAATGCGCGACGGATCGAGGACGCCACGCGAGGTCACGATGCGTTCCGCATCGGGATTGAGGTGCGCAAGAATCGCCTCGACGCGCCCGAGTTGATCGGCTGAGACCCGATCCGCCTTGTTGATGACGAGCACGTCGGCGAACTCGACCTGATCGACGAGCAGATCGGCAATGGTGCGTTCGTCTTCGTCACCGAGGGCCATCTGTCGTGCGCGCAGGTCGTCGAGTGATCCGAGGTCCGCCACGAAACGTTCGGCGTCGACGACGGTCACCATGGTGTCGAGTCGCGCGAGCTGCGAGAGCGACTGTCCGTCGTCGGTTTCGAACGTGAAGGTGGCGGCCACGGGCAGCGGTTCGCCGATGCCGGTGGATTCGATGAGCAGGTAGTCGAAGCGCCCTTCGCGGGAGAGACGACTCACTTCCTGCAGCAGGTCGTCACGCAGCGTGCAGCAGATGCAGCCGTTGGTCATCTCGACGAGACGCTCCTCGGTGCGCGACAGCGCGGCGTCACCACCGCGCACGAGCTGCGCGTCGATGTTGACCTCGCTCATGTCGTTGACGATGACGGCCACGCGGAGCCCCTGCCGGTTGGCGAGCACCTGATTGAGGAGCGTGGTCTTGCCGGCGCCGAGGAAGCCGGAGAGCACGGTGACGGGCAGCCGCCCGTCGGTGGAGGGGGCGATCACTTGCTCTCCTTGAAGAGGACGTGGCGACGGACGAGCGGGTCGTACTTGCGCTTCTCGAGGCGCTGGGGCGTGGTGCGCGGGTTCTTGGTGGTGACGTACATGTAGTGGCTCTCGGAGGAGCGGAGCTTGACCTGCACACGTCCGGACTTGGCCATGATCGCCTCGGGAATGAGGATGCGAGTGATATACCCATATCATTAATGCCGCCGTCAAGGGGCAAAACGGGCCGACCTCCCGGAGGAGGCCGGCCCGTTTCAGGGGGACCCGTGGCGATGGCGGGCCGTCAGCCCGCCGGGTGGACCCGCACGACCGTGTCGATGGGGAGCGCCGGATCGAGGGTGTCGCGCACCGAGCAGTACTTGGTGACCGCGAGCTCGACGGCGCGCTCGACCTGCGCCGCCTCGACGCCCGGACCCGCCACGTCGTAGGTGAGCGTGACGCGCGTGACACGGCCCGGGACGCCGTCGAATCGTTCGCCATGCACGGCGATGTCGAGGCGGGTGAGCGGCGTGCGACGCTTCTCCATGATGTCCACGACGTCGTAGCCGGTGCAGGCGGCCAGCGCGAGCAGCAGGCCGTCTACGGGGCTCGGGCCCTGCTGCGCATCGCCGTCGAGCACGATGGATGGCCCGCCCGGGCGACCGCCGCGGAAGGCGTGCCCGCCGAGCCAGGAGAGCTGCGTGATTGACGGGGGCTTGCTCATGGATTCGCTCCGGTGGTGATGGGAACGCGCACGGCATTGCCCCACTCCGTCCACGATCCGTCGTAGTTGCGGACCTGCTGGTAGCCCAGCAGGTACGTAAGCACGAACCACGTGTGGGACGAACGTTCGCCAATACGGCAATAGGTGATGACATCGTCGATCGGCGCGAGACCGGCCTCCTGCTCGTAGATCGCGCGCAGTGCATCCGCCGGCTTGAACGAGCCGTCGGCCTCGGCCGCCCGCGCCCACGGGACGCTCTTCGCGCCCGGGATGTGCCCGCCGCGCAGCGTGCCTTCCTGCGGATAGTCGGGCATGTGCGTGCGCTCGCCGGTGTACTCCTGGGGCGAACGCACGTCGATCATGGGGCGGCCGGCCTGCTGGTGCGCACGCGTGTCGGCGAGATACGCGCGAATGCGCGTGTCGTCGCGCTCGCGCGCCACGTACGCCGAGGGCGCGAACGTGGGGACGTCGGTGGTCAACGCGCGTTCCTCGGCGAGCCACTTCGCACGACCGCCGTCGAGCAGCTTCATGTTCGTGAAGCCGAACAGGCGGAACACCCAGAAGGCGTACGCGGCCCACCAGTTGTTCTTGTCGCCGTAGAACACGACGGTCGTGGTGTCGTCGATGCCGAGACGGCGCAGCAGTGCTTCGAAGCCCGCGCGATCGATGTAGTCGCGTTCGACGGGATCGTTGAGGTGCATGTGCCAGTCGATCTTCTGCGCGCCGGGAATGTGCTCGAGATCGTACAGCAGGACGTCTTCGTTGCACTCGAGGAGGCGCAGCGACGGGTCGGCGAGGTGCGTCGCGAGCCAGTCGGTGCTCACGAGCACTTCGGGGTGCGCGTAGCCCTTCGCGACGATGATCGGATCGGGGGTGAACGACATGGCGGTGGCTGTTCGACGGTGAAACGTGGGCCTGCTCCACTCTAGCAGTCTGGTGGCTACCTTCCAACCATGCCAGCGAACACGACGGTTCCCGATCCGCGCACCGGCGCGGTCCACGTCGATGGGGCCGCCATCGTGTATCGTCTGTTTGATATCGGCTACGAGATCGCGCTGGAGCGAGCGCTCGACCTGCTGGCATCGAGCGCCCCCGAGCGGGTGCGCCCGGTGCGCGGTGAGGGGCAGGCGCTCCAGATCGCGAATCCGCCCATCACCGTGATGCTGGG
Source organism: Gemmatimonadaceae bacterium (assembly GCA_025453875.1). Taxonomy (GTDB): domain Bacteria; phylum Gemmatimonadota; class Gemmatimonadetes; order Gemmatimonadales; family Gemmatimonadaceae; genus JAABRT01. The sequence continues at coordinate 8,277 of JALOPN010000041.1, forward strand.
CAGCGAAGTGCTGCACATCGATGGCGTGGCGCATGACGCCGAGCTTTCGGCACGGATCTTCGATTTCGGTGCCGTATCGCTCCGGGTGCGAGTACACGCCGCGCCGGCGCTCCCCTGGCACGCCTTCGTGGCGTTCGCGCGTGCGCTGCATCACGCGGACGCCCTGTCGGGGATGGTGGCGCACCACCTGCGGTTGCTCACGGAGCGCATCGCGCCAGCCATCGTGCGACCGCGCGTCGCGGAGGTGCACGAGGACTACACGGTGTACCGGATTGCTCGGCTGTTCGACGAGACCGGTGCCCTGCTCGCGCCGGACGTGCTGCAGGATGAGCACGTCGTCCCGCTGCTGCTCGACGAAACGCGCCCGCTCTCGGTCGAAGCGCGACGCGAACTGTTGCCGCATCGCTTCGCGTACTACAACGACGATCTCGCGATTCTCACCTGGGAACGTGCACTGATGGTGGAGCCCGGCGTGGCCGACACCGACGTGCAGTACATCCTCGAGTTCGCGAACGCGCAGCTGCTCGAGCTGCGCTACTACGACGCGTTGCTCGACGTGGAGATCCCGCAGCTCTTCGATCGTGTGGCCGATGCACGGCGCGGTCGTCGCGTCTTTCCGGGGCGTCGCTACGCCGATCTGCTCTCGGGGCTGCAGCAGCAGGTGGCCGACTACACCGAACTCGTGGAACGTGCCGAGAACGCGCTCAAGGTGACCGACGACGTGTACCTCGCGCGCGTGTACCAGACCGCGCTCGAGCTCTTTCGCGGCCGCACGTGGCGATCGGGGATCGACCGGAAGATCGGCATTCTGCGCGAGACGTACGCCATGCTCAACGACGAGAGTCAGGCGGCGCGCTCGGAAACGCTGGAGCTCGCGATCGTGTTGTTGATCGTGTTGGAGATCGTGCTCGCCTTCATTCCCCACTGAGTTCAGGGTGTCGTTCATGCGCGTCTCGTCCGCGCTGCCACAAATGGAGCCCTACGCCCGGCACGTGCTCGTGTGCACGGGGGGCTTCTGCACCGAAGATCGGCGTGGTCGGGCGCTGTACAGTCGACTGGCGTTTCTGTTGCAGCGGGAAGGGCTGCTCTTCGGGCCCGGTCGTGTGAAGCGCAGCGAGGCGCCGTGTCTTGGCGTGTGCAACGGGGGGCCGATCGTGGCGGTGTACCCCGAGGGGATCTGGTACGGCCGCGTCGATCCGGAGCTGCTTGAACGGATCGTGGTGGAGCACCTCAAGGGCGGGCGCGTGGTGGAGGAGGCCGTCTTTCACCGCCTCGCGCCGACCGGCCAGCCGCCGCAGGAATAGACCACGGGGCCGCCATCCGAAGGGATGGCGGCCCCGTGTGTTCGCGCTCGTGGTGCGCGAGCTCAGCCCATGCGCGCGGCGAGCGCCTCGAGCTTCGCGACCCGCTCCGCCGTGGGCGGGTGCGTGCTGAAGAGCTTGCCGATGCCCAGCCCCTTGAGGGCGGCGAGCGGGTTCACGATGGCCAGCGGCGCCACCGCCGGCGACACCTGCATGGGGATGCGGCGGGCGCTCATTTCGAGCTTCTGCAGCGCGCCGGCCAGGGCCAGCGGGCGGCCGCAGATTTCCGCGCCCACGGCGTCGGCCTTGAACTCGCGCTGACGGCTGATGGCGAACTGCATGATCATGGCCGCGATGGGCGCCACGATGGCGAGGGCAATGGCCACCACCGGGCTCGGGCTGTCCTCGTCGCGACTGCCGCCGAAGAACATCGCGAACTGCGCCAGGTTGCTGATCGCGGCCGACATGGTGGCGGCCATCGTCTGCAGCAGCATGTCGCGGTTCTTGATGTGCGCCAGCTCGTGCGCGATGACGCCCTCGAGCTCCTCACGCGAGATGAGCTGCATGAGCCCCTCGGTGACGCAGACGACCGAGTTCTCGGGGTTGCGGCCGGTGGCGAACGCGTTGGGCTGCTGGTGCGGCGCGATGGCCACGACCGGCATGGGCAGCTCGGCGCGCTGGCGCAGCCGGTCGACCATGCGATAGAGCTCCGGGGCCTCGGCTTCGGTGACCACGCGCGCGCCGTACGACTTGAGCACGAGCTTGGACGAGCCCCAGAGCATGCCGAGGTTCATGAGGGCGGACAGGCCGAAGGCAAAGACGGCACCGTTGGTGCCACCAAAGACCTGTCCGAGGGCGACGACGAGCGCCGTCAGCCCGGCCATCAGCACAAAGACCTTCACGTTGTTCATGAGTCGCGCAGAGTAGGTCGCCCCGTGGGTGCCACCGGTGCGGCGGGCGAGAAGACCCGCACCGTCTCCCAATTTAACCCCGATCTGGCGCTCGGGTTTCGCGGTGCGTTCGGGTGGCGCGGCGGGCGAGCTCCTCCTCGACCGCCGCGAGGAGGCGGGGCCAGAGGTAGCCGGCGCGCGCCCGGAAGTGGCGCCAGGTGTCGGGCTCGTCGGCGAGGAAGTCGGTGTGCCGACGGTGCCCCTTGCGCGCGTTGCAGGCGCCGCAGGCGGTCACTACGTTCCCCGCCGAATGGTCCCCGCCGCGCACGCGCGGCTGGACATGATCGACACTGAGCGTTTCGGCGGTGCCCTCGGCGCCGCAGTAGACGCACCGGTAGCCATCCCGCGCGAAGACGGCCTCGCGCGCGAGGGTGACGTGCCGAGGTGTCGTGTCCCTGTCTCTCACCGGCCCGCCAGCGTGAAGATCCCGGATCCGATGCGCCGCCACATGATGACGCGGCTGACACGCTTCCTCGATCCCGACGAAGCGCACGTGGCGACGCCGACCGACCTGCCGCCGCGACTCACTTACACCGCCCTCGAGGCTCTCCGCATGTCCCGTTCCCGCGATCGCATCCTCGCCAACCTCGAGGAGATGTACACCGAAGCCTTTGCCCGCGCCAAGGAGACCGGCGACGCCGCGCAGATGGCCGCGCTCGACTTCGCGTATCGGCGCGAGCAGCTGTACTTCGAGATTCTGCTCGACGTGCGGGATGCGATGGAGAAGCGGTAGTCCGTCGCCGGTGTGCGGGAGCGCGCGGCGGCGTCAATTCGCTGGCTTGCTGGCGCGCACGAAGGCGGCCATCACCTTGCCGTCGATCTGATCGACGTGCGCGTCCACATCGATGCCGGCCTCGGTGAGGAACTGTCGGGCGTCTTCGCTGCGGTAGAAGCGCGTGGGTTCGATGTCGACGTTGGTGAAGCCCACCGACTCGAGCAGCACGCGGAACTCGCCCTCCTCGAGCGCGCCGGCCACGCACCCCACCCACAGCTCCATCGATCGACGCACGGCCGTCGGTACCTCGCCGCGCACAACGACATCGCTCACGGCGAAGCGACCGCCGGGCTTGAGTACGCGAAACGCCTCGGCGAGCGTCTGCCGCTTGTCGCCCGACAGATTGATCACGCAGTTGGAAATGATCACGTCGACGGAGGCGTCGGGGAGCGGGATGTGTTCGATCTGTCCCTTCAGGAACTCGACGTTGGTGACGCCCGCTTCGGCGGCGTTGCGGCGCGCGAGCGTGAGCATGTCGTCGGTCATGTCGAGACCGTAGGCCTTGCCCGTCGGGCCAACGCGGCGCGCGGAGAGCAGCACATCGATGCCGCCGCCGGAGCCGAGATCGAGCACCGTTTCGCCTTCGTGCAGTGC
>JALOPN010000262.1 GCA_025453875.1 Gemmatimonadaceae bacterium
GGACCTCAAGCGCGTCCGCGGCGGCCTGCTGGTGCAGGACCGGGCGCCCGCCCCTACCGATCCGCAGCAGTGGCAGGTGGTGACCACGCGTCAGCCCACACTGGATGAGCAGCGCGACCTGCTGTTCGCGTGGAAGAGCGTAGCCAGCGTGAAGTCCAACGCCATCGTGCTCGCGCGGAACGGCGCCACCATAGGCATCGGGGCCGGGCAGATGAGCCGCGTGGATGCCAGCTTCGTGGCCGTGCACAAGGCCACCACGCTGGGGCATGAGACCCAAGGGGCGGCGCTCGGCTCGGACGCGTTCTTCCCCTTCCGCGACGGCATCGATCAGGCCGCGGCGGCGGGCGTGACGGCCATCGTGCAGCCCGGTGGCTCGGTGCGTGACGAGGAAGTCATTGCGGCTGCCAACGAGCATGGCATGACGATGATCTTCACCGGCGAGCGGCTGTTCCGGCATTGAGCCGGTAGCCTGGCCGGCCTTCCGGCGCCGCCCGCCACGGGACGAACGGCGCCGGAAGGCCCACGGGAGTTCAGCTGGCCCGACGCTCGAGATACGGACGGCTGGCCGGCTTCGCCAGCTCTCGTCGTGCCATCGTCCGCGGTGCGCCGCGGGAATCGACGACCTGGAACTGGTTGACGAGGGCCCGCATGGTGGCCGCCTGCGAGTTGAGCTCTTCGGACGCGCTGGCCGCCTCCTCGGCGTTGGCGGCGGCCCGCTGCGTGTGATCGCTCACGGTTTCGATGCCACGCCGGACGCCTTCGATCTGCTGCCGCTGCTCGGCACAGTCGTCGGCCACCTGCTCGACCACGCTCGTGACCCGTTCCACGTCGTCGTCCACGGTACTGAGCTGCGCCTGGACATCGGTTGCGATGTGGCGACTCTCACGCGCCGTGCCGACGGTCTCCTCGATGAGCGTGGCCGTTTCGCGCGCCGCCGAGGCGGCACGGATGGCCAGCTGCCGCACCTCGTCCGCGACCACGGCGAACCCGCGTCCGGCGTCACCGGCGCGCGCCGCCTCGACCGCGGCGTTGAGGGCCAGGAGGTTGGTCTGGAAGGCGATCTCGTCGATCGTCTTCACGATCGCCGCCGTCCGCTCGGTGGAGTGGGTCATGCGCGACATCGCCTCCCCCAGTCCGTGCATGGCCTTCGTGCCCACCCGGAGGCGCTCCCGGGTATCGCGGGCCATCGTACGCGCCTCATCGAGCCGGGCCGCCGTGCGCACCGTGAGCGCCACCTGCTCCTGTACGGCCGACGTGATCTCCTCGACGGAGGCCGCCTGCTGCGAAGCGCCCTCGGCGAGATGCTGGCTGCCGCTGCTGACCTGATGAGCGGCAGCGGCGATCTGCTCGGCCGCAACCTCCACCTCATGCAGGGCCGTACCGACGTTCGACACCGCCGTGTTGATGGCCGACGCCAGACGGGCGTGGTCGCCGGGGAACTCGCCTTCGGTCCGCACCGAGAGGTTGCGGTCGGCGACCTGCTCGAGCACGGCCAGCGCCGCATCGACGGGACGCCGGGCCGCATCCTGGGCGGCATTGAACCCCTTCAGCAGATCGCCGTACGCCCCCTTGAAGGCAGCCGCATTGGCCCGAACACCAGTCGCCCCCGCTTCCGCTGCCCGTACGACTCGCGCCGTCTCCTCGAGGAGCTGCTGCAACGTGCCGACGGCATGTTCGTAGGCCCGCAGCGCGCGCTGGGTCCGTTCGAGCGTGGCGTTGAATGACACGCCGAGACTCGCCAACTCGTCACGGCCATCGACGGTGACCGGATGTGCGTCGAGCGTGATGGCCGTGTCGAGCCGCCCCTCGGCCAGCGACGAGGTCGCCCGTTCGAGACTGGCCATGCAATGGGCCTCGAGCGACGAGAGTTCACGACTGACCGTGCCGACGATTCCCGTCACCCGCGTGATCACGGCCCGCGCCACGACCGTCGCGAGCAACAGCCCGATGACCACCGCGATGAGCGCCTGTCGCTGGCTCGCCTGCGCCCGCTCGACGGTGCGTGCGGAGAAGCCGGCCGCCGCCTGTACCTGCGCTGCCGTCAGCGTTTCGATGTCCCCCTCGAGCGTACCCATGCGGGTGCGGAGATCACCTCGGAGCAACTCCAGCGTTCGCACCTCGTCATTCGCGCCGGCGCTCTCGAGATACGCGGTGAGCACGGGCTGCGTGGCGTCCCAGGTGCGCGCGAATCCCTCCGCCGCCGACCGCGTCGCCGAATCGGTCGCCGTCTGCGTGAGCACCCCCTGCAGCGAGTCGATGGTGGCCAACGACGCACTGACGCGGCCCATGGCCGCTTCTCGCTGCGCCACGTCGAAGGCGACATCACGATACGCGACGCGCAATTCCTGCACTTCGGCCTGCAACTCACCCGCGGTCGCGAGCGGCGCCACGGCCTCTCGCTGCAGGCGGACCGCGTCACCAGCGACGGCCCGCAGGGCGACCGAGACGGCACCGGTGGAGATCAGACCAGCGGCCACCACCACCGCAATCGTCGCCCACAGCTGGCGGCCAAGGGAACGGGCAATGAACGACTTGCGGACAACACGCAACACGAAAGACATGGGCATACGGAAACTGGCACGCACCCGCCTGCTGCACCGTCTTCGGCGAACCCGGAGGGGCGTCGTGCATTGGCGACGGGCGCATCTGCCCGTCTCATTGGTGACTGTTTATATCGGCTATTCCAGGCCGGCGCTTTAGCACGGACGCGCTGGACCGACGGATACTCGTCCGTGTATCGATGCCGCCGGGGACGTTTCGCCCCGTCCCTAGCTGCGGGCGATCTCCGTGATCGCCCGCACCAGCACATCCAGCTCCGCCGACGTGGTGAACAGCTGCGGCGTGACCCGCACGCCGGTCACGCCGGCGGTATCGATGGCGACGGTGAAGATTTGGTAGCGGTCCATCAACACGGTGGCGAGGTCGGCCGGCGTCAGTCCAGCAATGCCCACATTCGCGATGGCGCCGGTGCGTGCCGGATCGCGCGGCGTGAACAGCTGCACGCGTGGAATGCCACGGACCTTGGTCGTCCAGTACTGCTGCAGCCAGCGCAACCGCGCTTCCTTGCGCCGGATGCCGATGGCCTCGTGAAACGCGATGGCGTCCTCGATGGCGAGGTCCGTGTGCACCGGATGCGTGCCCGTGTGATTCAGCTTGCGGATGTCGTCGGCCGCAAAGCCTTCGTCACCGTACAGCGGCCACAGGTCGCGCACCCGGTCGCGCCGCACGTAC
>JALOPN010000263.1 GCA_025453875.1 Gemmatimonadaceae bacterium
GCACGGCACGCTTCGCGCGCGCGGCCGCCACATCCTGCGGGTGATGCGGATACTCGCACGCCACCACGGAGAGCCCGGGCAGCAGGTAGTGATTGAGCAAAGTGGACGTCATGTACGGAGCATACGGCGAGGGTCTGACAGTGCGCCGCCGCTACCGCGCGTCACACACCATGAGCGCACCGTTCGCCTTGGCCAACGTGATGAGCGCCCGATCACACGTGAGCAGCGTGAGCCCCGCGCGCTCGGCCTGCGCCAGCAGCAAGCGATCGGCCGGGTCGGCGTGCCAGGCGCCCGGCAGCCCATTGCTGCGCACGAACACATCACGGGTGACCGGCAGTGGCTGCAGCCCCGGTGCCTGCGCGGCTCGCTCCAGCCACACGGCCGGATCGGACGGCGGTTGCGCCCGTCCACGCGCGAAGAGCAGCGAGACTTCCCAGAACGAGACATCGCTCACGAAGAGTCGCCCGCTCGCGGAGGCCCGGCCGAGCAGCGCACGCGCCGCCGGCGAGAGCATGCCGTTGAGCCCCTCGAGCGTCCACAGCCACGCGTGCGTGTCGAGCAGCAGCGCGGCGTCACGCTGCGGTTCATCGGCCGCGCGCCAGCACGACGCGGACACCACCAGCGGACGGGGCTCCGCCACCCGCCGCGACCGTGACGCGCGCGTGGGCGCGTATTGGAACGGCTCGGCCTGCAGCGGATCGGTGGGCGACATCCCCCACTCGTCGGCAAGGGAGCCCACGATGTCGCCATGGATGCGCAACGTGCCCCGCATGAAGCCCACCGGCGACGGCGGGGTGTCGTGCACCGGCACAACCCGCACCACGGGCTTTCCCCGCTTGGTGACCACGACCTCGGTGCCCCGCGCGGCGATTTCGTCCATCACCTCGAGACACGTCGCCTTGAAGCGCCCCGCCGCCATCTCGGCGACGGGTGCGACAGGCACGGACGGCTTGTTGGGCGGCATGGAACCTCCTGATTCATGGTCACGATGAAGTGGTCATGATCAGGGTATCGTAGGCCGGCCACCATCGCCAGCCCCCTGCAATCGAATGGTACGATCAGCGCTCGATCGGCCAGCTCCGCACGCCGTCGCTCGCCAGCCACTCGAAGCCGGCGCCCTGATACGCGGCCGGAATGCGACCGCGATCGAAGAGCCCCACCACGCGACGCGTCCCCGCCTCACGCACGATCACGCGGCGCACCTGCGCCGTGTCGAGCATGACGTCGCCCGCCGCGCCTCCCGCACGCGCCGCCGCCACACCCGCGCGCACACGGGCGAGTCCGACGCGACCCGCCGCCAGCGTGCTGCGCAGCGCCGAGCGACGCGACTCGGCCCGCGCGAACGGCTGGCGCACATCACGCACTTCCACGCGCGCCACACGATCCGCCACCGACGCCGACACCGGCACGGCTTCCGCGAACAACCGCGAGTCGACGTGATCGATGCGGGCCGCCTGCATCGGATACTCGAGCAGCAGCGCGTCGTTGGCGTCGTACAGGCGCAGCGTGTGCGTGGCCGATGCGGCCGGCACGGGCGCCGAGCGCGGTGCGTCGGTGAGCCACGCCGGATCGAGCGTGATCTGCGAACCGTCCACGCGTCCGCTCACGACGAGCGCCTGCGTGGCAGCCCCCATCACTGGCAGACCGGCGCGGTGATTGAGCGCCTTCGTCCAGAAGTAATCGCTGATCCACGACTGCTCGATGGTGCAGTAGCCCATGAGGTCGAAGTTCGACGGCGGACGCATGCTGTTCGTCTTCACGTCCCACCCGTGTGCGCCAATGGTGCCACCGGCGTGCGGGAAGCCCGGATCTTCGCTTCCCGGGCTGCCACACGGTCCGTGCCAGAGCGAGAAGTTGTGCCCCCACTCGTGGGCGGCGACGTACGCCGCCGACCAGGCCTTGTCCCACCCGATCGCCGCGCGTCCGGGCACGTAGCCGAGGCCGGCGATCCCGGAGCTGTACGTCACCGGCAGCACGCCGTAGAAGTACTGCTCGGTGCTCGTCGCTTCGGCGACGCGCAACGTGTTCACCTTCTGCAGCACGGCGGTCCACCCTGCCCCGTCGTTGCTGCCGGGGAGCGGATCATCGAGCGAGAACGCCGCGCGCACGGTGGGCACGACGTCGCCGAGCGGCATCGTGCGGCGCACGAGATCGAGATACGTCGACTCCACGTTCCCCGCGTTGACATTGCCCGTGAGTCCGGCCGCTGTGAATGTGAGCGGCACCATCACCGGACGCCACGTGGGCACGGTGCGCACCTGCGGCGTCGAGCCGGACGCACCCGCGCGCGGCCACGTGTTGTCGGTGCGATCGGCGTCGGTGATCACGTTGTCCGGATCGGCGATGGCCGTCACGGTGAGGTTCGGCTGCACGAGCGATCCGGGGAGCTGCCAGTTCCACGTGCTCGAGAGCGTGCCGTCGGCGCGTGTCGTGGGCACCGTCCCCGCACGCGTGAGCACGGTGTCCTTCACCTGCGCGCCGCCGTGGAAGAGGCGCACGCGCACCGTCGCGTTGCTCACGCTCGCGCCGATCGCGCGCACGACCACGCGCAGCAACGCAGGTCGTCCGGCCACCAGCGGGACGCTGCCGGCCACCGTCTGCACCGCCTGCGTGATGAGCACCTGATCAGTGACCAGACCATCGCTCGACGGGGGCGGCGTGGGGGCATCGGGCACCGCACTGTAGCTCACCGCATGCGTCCGCGTTTCACCGAGGCCGGCGAACGCGTACGACGCGGTGCGCGGTGTCGGGGCGTACCGCGTACTCCCCACCGTCACCGTGTCCGCGACGATCGACGTCGTGCCACTCGGAATACCGCGCACCGTCGAATCGCGCGTCACGACGAGCGTGGGCAACGCGGGTCGCGACACACGGACCGACGGCGCACCACCGCCGGGCAAGCCACTCGCCGCAATGTTGAGGTGCCCGGTGACACGCGTGAAGGGCGTGGTGACCGACACGAGACGTGCGTTCATCGTGGCCGCCTGCGCGCCCACCGTGACAGGGCGCCAGCGGTCACCGTCGGCCAGCACCTCAGGGAGCGTCACGTTGAACGCGCCCACGGGGATTTCGTCGATGAGCAGGCCAGCGCCCGTGCGCGTGGGCTGTCCGCTCACGCTCACGGTCCAGGGCAGCGTTTCGTGCGCCGCGCTCGGCAGGTCAGTCGGCACGAGTTGCACGCGACCGGCGGCGAGCACGGCGTTGAGCGTGATGGTGGTATCGGCGCCGAGGCGCCCGGTGTGATCGCAATGGGCGCCGCCGTGCCAGCCTGCAGCGTGACCTGCGGCGTGATGCCCGGTTCGGCTGGCAGACCCGCGACAAGCACGCGCACGATGGCGGGTGACTCCGCGTATGTGATCGACACCGTGGCCGTGTCACCCGACGCGACCGTGACCGACACGGTATCCTGCGCCGCGCGATAGCGCACACCGCCCGCGGTGAGCACCATCGGTGCGATCACGCGATAGGTGCCGGGGAGCAGCGAGTCCACCGTGCGCGACGTGGCGTACGTGCCCACCGTCGCCGGC
>JALOPN010000264.1 GCA_025453875.1 Gemmatimonadaceae bacterium
CCGACCGACATGATGCGATCAGTCCGAGTCGCTCGAGGCCTCGCCGACCGGCGACGTGTCCGCACGCACCTGCGCGAGCAGCTCCTCGATGCGCTGTGCTTGCGCGATGCTGTCGTCGGCGCGGAAATCGATTTCGGGTGCCACGCGAAGGCGCAACGCGCGCCCGATGGTGCCCCGCAGATGATGCGCGACCGACTTGAGTCCTTCGAACGTCGCCGCGCGCTCGGCATCGCTGCCGAGCACGCTGACGAACACCTTGGCATGACGCAGGTCACGCGTGACTTCAACGCCCGTGACCGTCACGAGTCCCTGCAGGCGGGGATCCTTCGCCCCGCTCCGCAGAAACATCGCCACCTCCGTGCGAATCCCTTCGGCCACGCGCTCGGCGCGGCGCGGATCTCCACCCGTCATGATCGGCGCCTCACGACGAGCGTGAGGCGTCGTCGAGCGTGCGCGCGACTTCCTCGGTGCGGTAGGCTTCGATCACGTCGCCGACCTTGAGGTCGTTGAAGTTCTCGACGCCGATACCGCACTCATAGCCTTCCTTGACTTCCTTCGCATCGTCCTTGAAGCGACGCAGCGACCCGAGATTGCCATCGTAGAGCTCGATGCCATCGCGGATGACGCGCACGCGCGCTCCACGAATGATGCTGCCCGAGCGCACGTAGCTGCCGGCGATGGTGCCAACGCGCGCGACCTTGAACACCTCGCGCACCTCGGCCTCGCCAATGATGACCTCGCGCGACTCCGGTCGCAGCATGCCTTCGAGCGCCGCACGCACATCGGCCACGGCCTCGTAGATGATGCGATAGAGCTTGATGTCGACGCCTTCACGCTCGGCCGCCGTGCGCGCGTTGTTGTCCGGGCGCACGTGGAAGCCGATGATGATGGCGCCCGACGCCTTGGCGAGCAGGATGTCGGACTCGGTGATGGCACCAACACCACGGTGCACGATGTCGACCGCGACTTCGCCGGTGGACAGCTGCCCGAGCGCGTCGGCCAGTGCTTCCGCCGGACCGCCCTGGTCGGCCTTGATGAGCAGGCGCAGCTGGCGCTTTTCGCCGGCGGCGGCCTGCGACATGAAGTCCTCGAGCGAGACCGAGCCGCGCGACGTGCGGCGGCTGCGCGCTTCGCGATCGAGCCGTTCGCGACGCTGCGCGATTTCGCGCGCCTGCGCCGCATCGTCGACCACGATGAGCTGATCGCCCGCCATGGGGACACCGGCGAGACCGAGAATCTGCACCGGAATGGCCGGACCCGCCGCCTTCACCTGCCGGCCGCGCTCATCGAGCAGTGCACGCACACGGCCTGCGAACATGCCGCAGATGAAGTCGTCGCCGACTTCGAGTGTGCCATTCTGCACGAGCACGGTCGCCACGGCGCCCTTGCCCGGATCGAGCTGCGCTTCGACCACGGTGCCCATCGCATTGCGATCGGGGTTGGCCTTGAGGTCGAGGATTTCGGCCTGCAGCAGGATCTGTTCGAGCAGCGCCCCCACACCGGTGCCGTGCTTGGCGGAGATTTCCGACGAGAGCACGGTGCCACCGAAGTCTTCGAGCACGACTTCGTGCTGCAGGAGGTCCTGCTTGACCTTCGACGGATTGGCCTGCGGCAGGTCGACCTTGTTGATCGCCACGATGATCGGCACGCCCGCGCTCTTGGCGTGGGAGATGGCTTCGATCGTTTGTGGCATGACCTGGTCGTCGGCGGCGACGACGAGCACCACGATGTCGGTCACCTGCGCACCGCGCGCACGCATGGCGGTGAACGCCTCGTGACCCGGGGTGTCGAGGAACGTGATCATCTTGTCGCCCGGCAGCGACACGTGATACGCACCGATGTGCTGCGTGATGCCGCCCGCTTCACCGGCGACCACGTTGGCCTTGCGGATGTAGTCGAGCAGCGACGTCTTGCCGTGGTCGACGTGACCCATGATGGTCACGATGGCCGGCCGCGACTTGAGCGCTTCCGGTTCATCGGCCTCGGTGGCCTCGCCCAGATCGGCGACGTACTCCTCTTCGCGCACCGCTTCGAACCCGAACTCGCTCGCAATGAGCTCGATCTGGTCGAAGTCGAGGCGCTGATTGATCGTGACCATGAGGCCAAGCGTCTTGAACGCGAACCCCACGATCTGCGTGGCCGAGATGCTGAGGATCTGCGCGAGTTCGGACACCGTGATGAACTCGTTGACGCGCACGGTGCGCTTTTCGCGCTCCGCCGCTTCGGCGCGCGCTGCCTCGAGTTCCTCGCGCGCATCGAAGCGACCACGACGCCGAGCCCCGCTCGGGCCACGCATGGCCGTCATGGTCTTGCTGATGTTCGCGGTCACGGCTTCCTGATCGACGGCCCCGCGCTTGCCCTTCTTGCCACGACGCGGGCCTGCCGAGCCAGCGCCACCCTGCTGGCCACCACCGCTTCCGGGGGCGCTCGACGTGGGCGGGCCACCAGGGCGACGATCGTCACGGCGCATGCCACCACCGGGCCCGCCGCCAGGCGCGGCGCTGGCGATGGGACGTGCGCCGAACGGCGCCGAGGTGCGCGCCCGCGGCGCGCCGGGCGTGATCGGACGCGGGCGCAGCCGCGAGGGATCACGCGGCGGCGCACCGGCACTCGCCGCTGGCGGCGCCGCCGGCGGGGACGCCGACGCGACGGGGGTGGGTGACGCGGACGCGATGGGCGTTGGCATGGCCCGGGGGGCCGCTGGCGGCTCCACCGCCGCCGGCGCTTCGGGAGCCCGAACCTCCGCGCTCCCGCCCGCCTCGGGTGCCTCGGTCACGGCGGATTCGGCGGCGGCACGCTCGGCCGCCGCGCGTTCAGCCGCCGCCCGCTCAGCGAGCGCGCGTTCGGCCGCAGCCTGCTCGGCCGCGTGACGGGCCGCTTCGGCACGCTCGCGCGCGAGTCGCTCGGCTTCCTCGCGCGCCGCGATCTGCGCGCGCTCGGCCTCCCGCTCGGCTTCGCGTTCCGCCTCGATGGCGCGCGTGGCCTCGGCTTCGGCGTCGGCCTGCTGCTGCGCCGCTTCCACGTCGGCGCGGCGACGACGGCGCACCGAGGGCGCGTTGGCATCATCGACCACTTCGACCGGCGCTGGCACCGGGGCTTCGTCGGCCTTGCCGCGACGACGCCGCGGCTTGGCCTCGGGCACGGGGTTGGCCGCTTCCGCTCGCGTGCGCTTTTCACGCTCCCAGCGAAGCCGGGCGCGCGCGACCTGGTCGTCGGTG